>DASQHW010000344.1:0-8570 GCA_035631895.1 Acidimicrobiia bacterium
ACGCGTCCTGCTCGTGACGACGTCGCGGCCCGAGGTCGTGCCGGCGTGGGCGAACCTGGATCATGTCCACAACGTGAGCCTCGACCGCGTCACCGAACTTGAGGCGACGGACCTCGTGAACGCCATGCTCGCGCGTTCGGAGGTCGACGACGGGGTACGTCAGCGCATTGTCGAACACGCCGATGGCAACCCGCTGTTCCTCGAAGAACTGAGCCAGATGGTGCTCGAAGCGAGCAATCACGCCACGACGCTCGACCCGGCAGCGTTGGAGATCCCTTCGACACTGCAGAGCTCGCTGCTCGCTCGACTGGATCGCCTCGGTGAGGCGAAGGCGTTTGCTCAGGTGGCCGCCGTGATCGGCCGCGAGTTCTCGCGCAAGATGGTGCAGCTCGTGATCATGGACGCCCAGATAGGCCTCGACGACGACGCGCTCGACGACGCGCTCGTCCAACTGACCGATACCGGGCTCGTCGTGCGGACGTCGACACGATCTGAGACCTACACCTTCAAGCATGCACTCGTGCAGGATGCCGCGAGTCACTCATTGTTGCGAGCGACGCGAAGCCACCTCCACCGCAGCGTCGTGCACGTCCTTCGCGACCACTTTCCGAACCGGATCTCCACACAGCCCGAGCTCGCGGCACGCCACGCCGAGGCGGGCGGCATGGTCGACGACGCGATCGCGTGGTACGAGCAAGCGTCAGAGCAGGCGAGAGCGCGCTCCGAGCACGAAGAGGCACTGCTGCACCTCCATAGAGCGCTCGATCTCCTGGCCACCCAAGCGGAGAGCATCGAGCGCGACCAGCGTGAGATTGCCTTGCAGCAAACGCTCGCGGTCGAGCTGTTCGTAGCTCGGGGCTACTCGGTGCCGGAAGCGATCGCCGCGCTGGAACGCGTACGTGAACTCGCGCAATCGTGTGACGACACACGGAGCCATGCCGGTGCTGTCATCGGTCTCGGGCTCGCCGCGTACACGTCGACCGACTTCGAACGCGGTGAATCGTTAGTCGTGGAAGGCTTCGTCATCGCGGAGCGGGCTGGGGCGGTCGCGCACATGGTGGCTGCGCTCGGCACCTACGCCTTGACCGTCTTCTTCCAAGGTCGGTTCCGCGAGGGGCACCAGGCAGCCGAGCGCGCTGTCGCGCTATACGACCCGGCGCAGCACCATCGGGACCTGGTCGCCATGGTCGGTGACGACACTGGCGTGTCGGCGCTCGCGACCTCGGGCTGGACCCTGTTGCACCTCGGTTTCCCCGACCAAGGCATGGCACGCTGCGACGAGGCCGTGCGCCTCGCCAACTCCCTCGACACGCCGTACAGCGTCGCGCAGGCGCTCGTGTGGCGGCTTGCGCTGCTCAACGATCGGCGGGCCGAGACAATGGCGGACGCGGCAACCGATGCGCGGCGCTACTGCGACGAGCAGGGCTTCCCGGCCATGGCCGGCGCAGCAACGGCGTTCCTCGGCCTCGCGCTCAACGACCTGAAGGTGATATTGGAGGGCACCGGCGTGTTGGCATCCACCGGAACATTGTTGATGGCGCCGTCCGCGTGCATGTGGGTTGCCGACTCGTATCTCGCGGAGGGACTGTACGACGATGCACTCGCGAAGATCGATCCCGGCCTCGACCTCGGCGTCTCCACCCGCCAGCACTACTACGACTCGCCCCTTCATCGCGTGAAGGCCGAGATCATCTTGGTCGACGACCGGCAGTCGCCGGACGCTCGCAACAAGAACGCAGAAGTCGAGTTCCGCCAGGCAGCGGAACTTGCCCAGACCCAGGAATCGAAGTGGTTCGAGTTGCGCGCCGCGATCGGCCTGGCCCGGCTGTTGCTGAGTGAGCAGCGGCGCAACGAGGCTCGCAAGTGTCTCCAACCGATCTTCTCCTCGTTCACTGAGGGTTTCGACACCCGCGACCTGCGGGAGGCGCGCGCGCTGCTCGCCCAGATCGGTACGTGACCATGACGTATTCGGGACCCTGTCCGTAGGGGCTGCCGGGGAACCGTCAGCCGCTGCAGTCGTGCGCACACTTAACTGCCTGCGTTCCCCACACGCCTGTCAGCACCCGAACCCGAGCAGAACGCCCGTCCCATAACGACGCGTCGATCGTACGGGTTGTGCTCGTCCATGCGGCCATGGAACTCCTCGGAGCCGCCAACTGGTGGCTCCCGCGCTTGCTCGAGAGAGTGCTCCCGCGGGTCCGCATCGACGACCACGGCATCGACGCCGAGGTGGACAAGCTGCGCGACGACGAGCTCGTCGGCACGAATCGGTAATCAGCCTCGCCGAGGCTGACCGGCCGTCACGCGGCACAATGATGGCCGATGCTCGAAGTCGTGCTCGTAGAGCCGCAGATCGCCAACAACACCGGCAACATCATCCGCGTGTGCGCGAACGCCGGCTGCCGCCTTCACCTCGTACGACCGCTCGGCTTCACGCTCGACGACGCCGCACTGCGCCGTGGCGGACTCGACTACCACGAACTCACCGACACACAGGTCTGGGACACCTGGGAGGACTGCCGCGCTGCTCTCGGCGGCGAGCGGCCCTGGTTTGCCACGACTTCACGCGTTCCCTCTCGACGCTACGACGACGTCGACTACCGGCCGGGCGATGTCGTCGCGTTTGGGTGCGAAGCCGCCGGACTCGGCGAGGAGCGCCTCGCCGAGTTTCCGCCTACACGTCGTCTGCACATCCCGATGCGTCCCTGGAATCGCAGCCTGAACCTCGCGAACGCCGTGAGCGTCGTGGTGTACGAAGCTTGGCGGCAACGCGACTTCGCAGGCGCCGCGACCGGAACGTTCCAGGAATCGCTGCGCCCCGAGCTAGAAGCGGGCCTCCGTGTCGATCGAGATTGACTGGCCCTCGCGATCAACGCCTACGCGGCACGGTGGGCAAGTTGTGGGTGTCGACCCGTCCTTGAACTTGCCGGCCTTGAACATACGTTTGCACTGGTCGCACTCGACAAACGTCTCGCGTGGGCGTGAGGTCATAGCGGCATGCTACTCACGAACACGCTCGAACCGCGCAGCGAGCTGCCGCGTTGAGTTTGTGACCTTCGGACCTCGGGTTCATGGGTTGCAGCAATGCAACCGCGTGATACCCGAGGTCTTCTGACCGGAGGAACGCGAGCCAGTCTCAGTCGCGGCGCGCGGGGCGCTCGACGTCGGGGGCGAGTGCGTCGGCCAGCCGTTGGATCGCCGCGGTCAACTCCTGCGTGTGCAGGTCGTCGGTGCGGAGCTGATCGGTCACGACCAGGCTGACGCCGATCGCCGAGAGCAGCACTAACGCCATGCCTGCTGACGCGAGATAGGGAAGTTGATGGTTGAGCGACGGTTCGAGGCTCAGTTTCAGGTAGCCGACGAGGCCGACGACCGCCGCCGCGGCGAGACACGCCGCACCGAGGACGAGCCGCCAGCGGCCAGTGCTCTCATTCACGGATGGACCTCCTGTACGTGATGGGAACCTGCATTTCGGGGGATTCGCCGGCCGCTACTCGGCCTCGCGCCGGCCGAGGTACGCGTCGCGGAGCCGGCGTTGCATGGCCCGCATCTCTGCGCCTGCGGCGCGGTCGACGACCTGGCCTTTCTCGAGCACGAAGGCCCGGTCTGCGAGGTCGAGCGCGCCCGCGTTCTGCTCGACGAGCAGCACTGCGGTGCCGGAGGTGCGCCGCACGTCGGCGATCAGCGCGAACACCGTCTCGGTCATGACGGGCGACAGGCCGAGCGACGCCTCGTCGACGAGCAACAGCTGGGGGTTACTCATCAGCGCGCGCGCGACGGCGAGCATCTGCTGCTGACCGCCCGAGAGTCTTCCTGCCTTCTGGTCGCGCCGCTCGCCCAGGATCGGAAACGACGTATATGCGCGGTCGGTTGCCTCTATGAGTGCGCGTCGGTCGCGCATCGCGTAGCCGCCGACCTCGAGGTTCTCGGCCACCGTGAGGTCTCGGAGCATGCCGCGTCCCTCGGGCACGACGCTGATGCCGCGGGCGACGAGTGCTTCGGTACGTTCTCGCGTCACGTCAACACCCGCGAAGCGGACGGTGCCGGCGGTTTTTCGCAGCTGTCCGGTGATGGCCCGCAGTGTCGTCGTTTTGCCGGCGCCGTTGGATCCCATCAGCGCGACCACTTCTCCGGCTCGCACGTCGAGATCGACGTTGAACAGCACTTGCAACGATCCGTATCCGGAGCACAGATGCTCGACCGCCAAGAGGGTCTCTAGGGGCGCGCCGCTCACCGGTCGGCTCCACTGCTCGCGGTGCCGGCGCGCCCCAGGAACGACTCGACGACACGCGGGTCGGCGGTCACATCGAGGGGCTTGCCTTCTGCGATGAGCACGCCCGACTCGAGGCAGTACGCGTAGTCGCATACACGGGCAACGAGCGGTACATGGTGCTCGACGATGACGAGCGTCAGGCCGAGCTCGTCGCGGATCGCGAGAAAGCGGTCGCCGAGCTCATGCGACTCCTCGGGACCGAGCCCGGCAGTTGCCTCGTCGAGCAGCAGCAGGTCGGGCCCAGCCGCGACTGCCGCCGCGATCTCGACGATGCGCATGGTGCCGTACGGCAGTGCACCGACACGTTCGCGCGCGAGGTGATCGAGCCCGAAGACTTCCAAGGCGATCGCCCCGCGCTTGCGTAGCTCGCGTTCGGTCCGCACCGTGCCGCCGAGGCCGAGGATGCCGACCGGCGCCGCGTATCGCGCCAGCCACGTCTGGGCGAGGAGCACGTTCTCCTGCACGCTCTCGGCCCGCACCAACCCGAGGTCCTGGAACGTGCGCGACGTACCGAGCGCGCTCCGAATCGATGCCCGACGGCCGACCAGCTCGACGCCGCGGAAGCGGATCGAGCCGCTGGCAGGTGCGAGCCCCGACACGGCATTGAAGAACGTCGATTTGCCTGCGCCGTTCGCGCCGATGAGGCCCACGATTTCACCCCGCCGTACCTCGAGGGAGACGCCGTCGAGCGCGGTCACGCCTCCGTACTCGACGCGCACGTCGTGGGCTTCGAGCAACGCGGGCACCGGCATGCGCAACGACAGCGGCCGCTCGACGTGCGGCAGCATTGTGGCACCGTCAGCGCCCGCTTCGACCACATGTGGTCGGGGTTCGGGCCGCTCGCGCCGACGGGCGCCGGTCAGGCGATCGAGGAGCCGTCCGGCGGCGCGGTACACGCCGCCGATTCCTTCCGGCGCAGCGACGACCGCGACCACGAGCAGTCCCGCCGACGTGATCGGCACGATGCGGTCGGGCTTCAAATGCGTGAACGGGATCGTCGAGATGAACTGCGGGAGGCCCTTCACCAACACCGACGCCGTCACGATCCCGGCCGCGGAGCCGGTGCCGCCGACGACCAGGATCGCGACCAGCTGGAGCGACTCGAGCAGCAAGAACGGGTCCTTGGCGCTGATCGAGCCCGCCTTGAGGGCAAACAGGCTGCCGCCCAAGCCGACGATCGCGCCCGAGATCGCGTAGGCGAGCAGCTTGCTCGGGCCGGGCTCGACGCCGAAGACCCTCGCCCGGTCCTCGATGTCGCGCACCGCCAGGAACGTGCGGCCCGCCTTGGTCACCGCGACGCGGTGACGGACGATGAGCACCAGCGTGAGGAGCGACAACGCGAAGAGGTACAGGCGAACGTCCGTGCGCAAGAATGCCGGCCGCTCCCAGGTGCGGCCCGCCGCGGTGACGTCGGTGCGCGTGAACAAGAAGACATCCGCAAATTCCTGGAACGCAAGTGTCGTGATGGCGACCTGGAGCCCGTGTATGCGCAGCGACGGCAACCCGGCGATCGTCGCCGCCGCCGCGGTGGTCGCGACTGCGACGAGGATCGCCACCGGCCACGGTGCACCGCGGCTGCCCACGTTGATCGCGGTGAACGCGCCGACACCGAGGAAAGCCGCGTGCGCCAGCGAGAGCTCGCCGGTGCGCGCGACGAGGACATCGAGCCCGAGCGCCGCGATCGCAGTGACGATCACGCCGACGAGGATCGACAGCTTGACGTCGCCGAGGAGCAACGAGCCGCCAATCGTGGCGACCACAGCCACCACTGTCGCCACGCGTGACGCCGGCATGTCAGGTCGCCCCTTCGGTACCGAGCAGTCCCTGTGGCCGCGCGACGAGCGTGCCGATGACCAGCAACAGCACCGCGAGCTCGGCGGTGCCCGGCGTCGTGAACTGTCCGCCGACGACCGCTTCGAGCACACCGACGAGCAGGCTCCCGACGATCGCGCCCCAGATGGAGTCGAGGCCGCCGATCACCGCACCCGCGAGCGCCCGGAGCGAGAAGCTCGTCATCGCGAATGGCGTGAGCCCGCCGAACGCGGGCCCAAGCAGCGCGGCGGCGAGACCTGCCAGCGCGCCGGCCGTGACCCACGCGAAGCGGTACACGCGGTTTACCCGGACCCCCATCAGCTGCGCGACCGTGCTGTCGCCGGTGGTGGCGCGCACCGCGAGCCCGAACCGCGTACGCGAGAAGAACAGGAACACCGCGAGCGCGACGGCCGCCGCCGCCGCGAGCGCGACGATGCGCGGCGCAATCAGCGTCGCGCCGAGCACCGTGACCTTCCACTCGCCGACCGGTGAGGGCGCGAACTGCGTCGCGGTGCCGAACAGCTCCTTCTCCAGCAGCGCGAGGAACAGTGCGATCCCGAGCGTGGCGATGAGCGCGTCGAGCGGCGGGCGGTCGACAAGCGGACGGATCACGATCCGTTCGATCAGCCCACCGAGCACCGCACCGACCACGACGGCGATCACCAGTGTGGTGAAACGCGCAGGGTGCCAGCCGAGCCCGGGGATGCCCCGGGCCGCCCACCGCAAGCCGATGAAGAACCCGAAGGCGCCGATCTCACCCTGCGCGATCGAAAGGACGCGGGTGCACTTGAAGATCAGCACGACGCCGACGGCGACGAGCGCGTAGGCCGCGCCCGCCGACAGGCCCGTAATGATCCGGGCCAGCACGCCTCAGAACCCCTCGGTGAAGTCGCGCTCGAGCGCCCAGTGGCCGCCGTCCTCTTTCAGCACCGCGACCACGTTCGCGCCTTCACGCACCCCGTCGTCGAACGCGATCGGCGCCCAGACGTCGGGCCGGAAGTGCATGTGCTGCATCGCGTCCCGGAACGAGTTCTGGCCCAGGGTCGGCCGGGCAGTCTCGAGGCCCTTCGCCACGATCTGGCCCACACCCCAGCCCACGAGGCCCAGATCGTCCGGCGTGGCGCCCGGGTTCTGCTTCACGTACGCCTGCTTGTAGGTGTCGGTGCGTGGGTCGGCGAGCGGCAGCCACGGACTGAACGCTCGGGCGCCCCGCAACGACTTCGGCGCCACAGCGAACGTGAGGTCGAACGCCCACGAGATCGAGTTCGCGAACCAGGTGGGATGGAAGCCGCTCGCATCGGCCTGGTTCGCGAGCGCCGCCGCGGTCGTCGGCGCCATATAAAGCCAGACCGCGGTCGCGCCCGAGTTCGAAAGCGCCAGTGCCTCGTTCGAAAAGTCGCTCTGTTGCCCCTCGACCGTCTTCGCGTACGCGAGGTTCACGTTGAGTGCCTTGACCTCCTTGGTGAACTCGTTGCGGCCCGGGTCGAGCGTCGGCGTATTCTCCGACACGATCCCGACCTTCTTGGCGCCCAGCACCTTGACGAAGTAGTCCGCGACGAGCTTGCCCTGCACTGCGTGGTCGATCGTCACCCCGAACGTCCACACCTGGTCGGCCGCGAGGTTCGCCGGCGTTTGGATCTCGATGTTCGGGACCTTGCGGGCATCCAGGTACGCGCCGATCGCCTGTTGGTTCTCGAGGCGATCGAGCACCACGACGGCGAAGACGTGATCCTCTTCGATGAGCTTCTTCGCCTTGTCCTTGCCGACCTCCGCCTGGGACTGCGTGTCCTCGATGACCACCTTCACCTTGCGGCCACCGATGCCGCCCCGCGCGTTGAGGTAATTCCAATAGGCATTGACGCCCTTGTCGAACTGCACGGGGATCGGCGCCGCGCCCGTGATCGGCAACAAGTACCCGATCTTGACCTCCGTGGCGGTGATACCGGGCGTCGGGCCGGGTCCCGTCTCACCGCTGCCAACCTTCGTGGGCGACGACGACCGCACCGCCGGACCCGTCGCCGCCGGGGTGCCCGCCGGTACGGCCAAGTCCTGATGATCCTTGAACCGGGCGCCGCACGCGCTCGCCAGGAACGCCAAGCACAAAACGACAGCAACCGCACGACGGTGCATTTGGCGCCTCCCCGGGGCGAGTTGCGAAAACCTACATCGGGCGTGATGCCGGTGCGGCGGTGAATGTCTCGAGGATCTCGCTCATGTCATGACGTAGAGCCCGTTCGCCTCGCCGGGACACCTGCCGTCCGGCCGGTCCGACCGACGAAACGCTGGGGGTCGCATCTTCCGGGCTGCGGTCCTCAGTGCCGCGCGAACGGCAGCCGGTGCAGTCCGCGACCGTCCCGGGACAGAATCACGCCGCCCGGATAAGTCGCCGCGGCGCACGATCCGACGCGTCCACCGACCAGACCATCAGACTGTGTTTGGCGGGTCCTTGGACTCTCGGCAGCGCCACCGTCCGGGTGCAAGGACA
>DASQHW010000345.1:0-1574 GCA_035631895.1 Acidimicrobiia bacterium
TATTGCGTATCAACCATGGCGAGACCACGACCGCCACGATCACCGTCGCGACGCCGATGTGCGCGAGCGCTCGGCGCCACGGCATTCCGTCGAGGATCCAACACAGCGCGAGCACGGGGAGGAACATGAGGGCGGTGGGACGCACCAGAACCGCAAGGCCCAGCACGACACCGAACACGACGACGCGCCGCCACGAGGGGCCGCGTCCGGGTGACGGTTGGATGATGACGACGAGCGCGGCGACGAACAGGAAGATGAAGACGGTCTCGTGTTGCGCGAGTGCCGTGTAGAAGATGATGTTCGGCCAGAAGGCCATGATCCCGGCCGTGAACACGGCGACGCGGCTCCCGAAGACGCGGCGCGCGAGCTCGCTGACGAGGACGATGGTCCCGACACCGAGCAGTGCTTGAAAGACGCCGATGGCCTTCGGGAGGTTGTCGGGAATCGGTGTGTGGAAGACGATCCAGAAGAGGGCGGCGAGCGTGCCGGGATACCCGATCGGATAGAACGCGGTCGGCGGCAGATCACGCACCGGAACCGAATGCAGCGCGCCGATGATGCTCCGGTAACCCTGGCCACGCGCCAGCGTCTCCCCGTGGAACACGTACGCGACCGGGTCCCCCGCAAGCGGTGGCCGCGCCGAAACGATGACCCACGCCAGCCTCATGGCGAGCCCGATCAGCACGAACCCGATGAGATAGCGCCGTTGCCGAGGCGAGTACGAGTCGGTAAACCAGCACCGCGCTCGCCGCAGGACGGCGCGCATCACGTTCGCACGGGACTCGGGTCCTCGGCGCGCCGGTTCATCGTTTCGACTGTTGCCGTTCGCGCGCCCGGCGACGAGAAACCGCGCCTCCGAACCAGCAGGACGAGAAGTGCCGCACTGAGGAGCGTGATCCCGAACCCCGCGTAGTTGACGGCCGTGGGCCCGTGCGAGACGTGAAGCTCGTGCAAGCCCGGCGACACGACGGCACCGAGCAGGCCGCGCGCGTTCACGGTGCGGCTGGCGCCGGTGACGCGGTAGAAGTCGTAGTACAGGATCGGGAAGACCACGGTGCTCGTTGCGCCGGCCGTCACGGTCGCGTAGACGTCAGCGTGCTTGCGTTCCCATCGCAGCACACGTCCGCTGCCGAGCACTTGCGGAGCAGGGACGAGGTCCGGGCCGACGTTGTAAGGGTCGATGGCATTCGGCAGGTATTCGCCCTGCACGGTGAACCCTCGGTCGCCGTCCGTCGCGATGCTTGCAACGATACCGCGCTCGTCGATCTGCATGTACGAAGCTTCCTTCTGGAACCGGGGCACTGTAACAGCGACCAATGCGCAGACGGCGATGGTCGAGGGACGCACCCACCGGGGAAAGAAGCGCGACGCGGCCAGGACCCCGACCACGAGCGCGGCGAGCACCGCGAGAGGTCCCATCAATCGCCACGGATACTGGATGTATCCGAACGCCTTCGGCAGGAACCGCAGAAAGAAGCCGGGCTGCAGCATGAACGCGACGTACACCACGTAACCGACGAACGCGCTGCCGACGAGCCACGTGACGAGCGGATGACCCGGCGGCGCGCGTCGTC
>DASQHW010000346.1:0-6580 GCA_035631895.1 Acidimicrobiia bacterium
GGCGCGGGCCCCGGCTCCCACGGTTTCCGGTCGGGCGGCGGCTCCCCTTCGTCGTGCCCGTGGATGCCGTCAGGGTCGCCGTCGCTCCCGTTGTCGCCGCCGGAGCGCCCCCCACCGTCGTGTCCGTCACCATCCGCCCCGCGCGGTGCATCCCTGGCGAATCGCCGTGCGCCGCGCCACCGTGCGAGCGCCACGAGACCGAGCAGTCCGAGGAGGGTCAACACTCGGCCGATCCAGTCGTACTTGGTCAAGCCGTACGACAACGTGACGTCGTTCGACGTGGGGATCACGACCATCAGGTTCGGCGCCAGACGGTACGGACCCTTCGCCCCCTTCACGTGCCAGTTGGGGAAGTACGACTCCTTCACCTCGACCGGCTTGCCGACCTCGGACACGTGGAACGAGATGTTCTTGACCGAGCGGTGGACGTTGGTCACCTCGACGGGGTCGATGGTCTTCGGCCGCACGCTCCCGAGGTCCCGGCCGTCGACGCGCTGCCACGTCGCGGGCCCGGACTGCGCGAACGCCACGTCGAGCTTGCTGCGATCCGTCCACCACGGTGCTGCGGTGCACTCCCACGCCGGGAGGTGCGGCTCCGGCGTGGTCGAGTCCGGGAACGGCGAGCCCCAGCACTGCGAGTAGCTCCCGCTGTGCACCCTCGCGACGACAGGCTCCTGGTTCATGCCGACCACGAGGTCGCTGTTCGCGACTTGATAGACCTTCCAGCCCTTCAGGCTCGTGCTCGGGATCGCACCGGGGATGGTCTTCACCAACGTGAGGTCGCGGCTCTGATCCGCTTTTGCCTCCGACTCCGGCGTCCACAACATGAGGTAGCGGACACCGAGCATCTGCAGGTGCCTCACGCACAGGTCGAAGTCCTCCGACGGCGAGCCGTACTTGAGGCCGCGCACCGGATTGGAAGGGTGTTGCGAGCACTCGGCGACGGTGAGGAAGTGGTAGGAGGTCGTCGCCGACGACTCGAAGTAGATGCCTTCCATCGAGCCGATGCGACCGTCGGTGAAGTACGGCAACAGCTCGAGAGCGAGACTCGTGCCGTAGCTGTTGATGGCGTCGGGCTCTCCCGACGACGGCTCCCACAACGCCCGGCCGTTGCCGTTCGTGTGTGCAACCTCATCCATCTTCGCGATGAGATCGAAGTACTGGTGGCTCGCCGGCTTCGACGGCGACTCATAGCCCGAATAGTTCCAGGCCGCCCACCCTGTGATCGCGATCGCGGGATTCCCGTTGCGCGCGGTCCAAGCGCGGTTGAGCGCGATGATTCCGGTCACACCGACCGCGGCGGCGAGCGCGATCGAGCCGATGAGCTTCGCACGTCGTTTCGTTCGTTCGGGTGCGAGACGATCCGGCGGCTGCCACCCGACAGGATCGACATCAAAGCGTCTGTCCGCGAGCGCCCACGCCGCGCTCTTGCGCACGGCCGGATCAACACCGGCATCGTCGTCCGCGGTCGCGAGCTCCGCCCATGCCTGCGCGCGTGCATCCTGCAGATCGCCGTCGCGTATCCATTCATACGACCAATGCACGAGCTGCGCGAACCACCGGCAGATCTCGGTCGCGCCCATCGCCGCGATGAGTCCCCACGTCAACAACCAGAAGGGGAGGAACCGGGTGTTCCACACCGCGAAGTCTGCGGGCCACTGCACGAACAGCACACCCGTCACCACGGCGAGCACGAGCAGCACGAGCGTCGAACGCCGTCGATACCACCCGGCGGCGACGATCGCGACAGCCGCGAGCAACCAGATCCACCACGGCAACCACAACGGTTGCTTCACGTGCTTGTGCGTCGAGGGGTCGAGGTACGTCCCGAGCGCGCGCACGAAGTCGTTGGTTGCGTGGCGGATCGGTGCCGGCAGCGGCAGCCACGACCACGCGGTGAAGGTTCCCTTCGGGACCAGCTTCGTGTACCGCATGCTCTGCGTGTACGCCGAGTTGCCGAGCAAGGGGACGAGCCACACTGCCGGGATCGCGATCGCGACGCCGCCGATCCAGGCGGCGACTCGCCACGTGCGGAACGGTCGCCTCGTGAGCCAGAGCAGGAGCGCTGCAATTCCGATGAACAACGCGACGACGATGTGGGACATCACCGCCGCGGCGATCAGCACCGCGGGCAGCCAGCGCCGGCGGCCCGTGTCGAGGGTGTACGCCAGGGCCCCCAGTCCGAACAGCGCGAGCGCGAGACCGAGCGTGAAGGAGAACTCACCCGCGAGGGTGCTCGCGATGTTGCCGCCGTAGATCTGCCAGTCGGTGCGCGTCTCCATCAACATGCCGAGGGCCGCGAGCGCGAAGGCCGGCGGCGCGGGCCACGGCGCGCGCATGCCGCGTGCGAAGTAATAGGCCCCGGCCGGCATGAGAAGGGGCCCGGTGACTGTCACGAGCTTGAACGCGACGTTGTAGGGCACGAACGGCACCGTGTTGAGCACCCAGATCAGCAACGCCGGCAATGGGAAGTAGTACTGGCCGACGGGAAAGCCGGCGTACCAGTCGGGTGCCCAGCCCGACAGGCGCATCTCGAACGGGTTCCAGCTGAACCAGTGGTCGGCCAGGAACTTCGGCCACCACACGTGCGCGCCCATGTCGCCGCCGTTGGTGGTCGTGTTCAGGAAGAGATCACCGAACCTGAAGTGACTGAAGTGCAAGGTCCAGTAATGGTTCGAGTCGAGCAGGTCGAACACGAGCCAGGTCGCAACCGCGACGATGGCCCAGCCGATGGCGCGCTCCCAGCGCGCACGCGGCTGATCGTCTTCGTCGAGCGGTTCGACGCGCAGCAGCGCACCACCCTCGGGGCGCGCGATCTCCTGCATGGTCGGGGGAGCAGCCACCGGGCCCCAGAATGCCAGACCGCGGGAGCACCCCGGGGCTCACCCCGGTGGTGAACTCCTCGCCCTATGTCTCAGCGACCGGCGCGAGCGAGCTCGAGGACTTCGTCCAACGAGAGATCCGCCGCGCCGTCGTGCCACATGTTCGACTCACATTTCGAACAGCGGCGGAACACGAGCTCGCGCCCCGCGACGCGCATACGGATCGTGACCAAACCGGCCTTCGCACATC
This sequence comes from Acidimicrobiia bacterium, assembly GCA_035631895.1. Lineage (GTDB taxonomy): Bacteria > Actinomycetota > Acidimicrobiia > IMCC26256 > PALSA-610 > DASQHW01. The sequence goes on from DASQHW010000346.1 coordinate 3,073, forward strand.
CTGTGCACACATGCATTCCGTGCCTCCCTGACACAACACGACACCAGGAGTGATCTTCGGCAACATCGGCCCGCGACTGAAGCCCCGTCCGCGACATCCCGAAGCGCGTCCAGTCGCTTTCGCGGGCCGTTTCGCAGCCTCAGAGAGCGAGGAGGGTCGTGACCAGGTTGAAGCCGATGTGCATCAGGATGGAGGCCGAGAGGTCCCCCTTGGTCTCTGCGGCGAGCCCCGAGACGACGCCGAGAAGGAACAGGGCGGGCACGACCACGAGATCGCCCAGCGTCGGGCTCAACAAAGGGTGCGCCAGCGCGAAGGCGAGCGCCTGGATGCCGATCGCGACTTCGGGCGCGAACCGCCGGCGGAGCGCACGCAGCAGCAACCCGCGAAAGAGCAGCTCCTCGGTCACGGGCGCGACGAGCGCCGCGATGACTGCGAACACGGCGAGCTTGGCGCCCGTCGCGGCGTTCAGGTCGTCGACGACCTGCTGGCTCTCGTTCACCAGGGCGTGCAGCGGAAGGATGAGCAACGTCGCAACGACGAACAGCCCGATGCCGGCGAAGAGCGCCCACCAGTCACGAATGTCGACGCGCAGGCCGAAATCGTCCTCGAGCGACCGTCCCTTGTGATGCGCGACGTAGGCGATGCACCCGAACCACCCTCCGAACTGACCGAACGCGGCGAGCGCAGTCGTGAGCGCGCCGGTGTGGCCCGATTGGTCGCCGGTGATCGCAAAACCGATCGAAGCACCGATGAGCGAGATGAGGATCCCGGCGACGTATATCCACGCGAAGTCGCCGAGACCCCAGCGCGGCGACGGGTTGCCGGGCGGCAGCGTCGCGGGTCGCTCTTCGCCGGGCACCTGATCCACCGGGTAAGGCTAGGGCGGGCAAACCATCACGGCGGGGCGTCGGCGGCCGACAGGAAAGTCTCAGCGCAATACGGGAACATGGCGGGCCACGGTGCCGGTTCATCCTCGGAACGGGTGATCGCGCCCGGTCGCCGTAGCATGGGCGATCTACGACCGCAGTGGAGCGAGACACATGAGCCCACCCGAAGACCAGTGGCGTCCGCCGGAACAGCCGGGCCGGCCGCCGCGCACGGGTGGAGGGGGAACCCCCGGCCGTCCGAGCAGCCGGCCGCGCTGGATGCCGTGGGTGATCATCGGGCTCATCGTCGCTGTCTTCTTGTTCTGGCAGGCGGCCCCGAGCAGCACGCCGCAGCGCGCCAAGGTCGACTACGGCACGTTCCTCCAGGATGTCCGCGAGAAGAAAGTGGCGAGCATCAAGTACGACGCCTCCAGCGGCAAGATCGTGGGACAGTTCGCCCCCGGCGTCACCGTGGACGGGAAGTCCGAGTTCACTGCGCAGGGCCCCGAGGGAGGGCTTCCCGACGAAGACATCAAGCTGCTCAACCAGTACAACGTCCAGCGCAACTACAAGCCTCGCTCGACGGACTGGCTGGCAACAGTCCTCGTATGGGTCGTGCCGTTCGCGCTCCTCGGACTGATCTGGTGGTTCATCGCGCGCCGCGCGCAGGGACAAATGGGCGCGGTCATGAACATCGGGCGGTCCCGCGCCAAGGTCTACAACACCGATAAGCCGAAGACGACGTTTGCCGACGTCGCCGGGTACGGCGCGGTGAAGGAGGAGATCACCGAGGTGGTCGACTTCCTGAAGCTGCCGAGCAAGTTCAAGGAGATCGGCGCGCGCATCCCCAAGGGCGTGCTGCTCGTCGGGCCGCCCGGTACCGGCAAGACGCTGATCGCCCGCGCGGTCGCCGGTGAGGCCGGTGTGCCGTTCATCTCGATCACCGGCTCGGACTTCATGGAGATGTTCGTCGGTGTCGGCGCCGCGCGCGTGCGCGACCTGTTCCAGACAGCGAAGAAGCAGGCGCCCGCGATCATCTTCGTCGACGAGATCGATTCGATCGGCCGCAAGCGCGGCGCCGGGCTCGGCGGCGGCCACGACGAGCGGGAGCAAACGCTGAACCAGATGCTCGCGGAGATGGACGGCTTCGAGGCGACCGAGGGCATCGTGATGATGGCGGCGACCAACCGTCCCGACATCCTCGACCCCGCGCTCCTGCGTCCCGGTCGCTTCGACCGTCAGATTCTCGTGCCGCTGCCGACCCAGGACGAGCGCGTCGAGATCCTCAAGGTGCACATGCGCGACAAGAAGATCGACCCCGACGTCGACGTCAACGTCGTCGCGCGTGGGACACCGGGCATGAGCGGCGCGGACCTTGCCAACCTCGTGAACGAAGCCGCGCTGTTCGCGGTTCGGCGTGGCGCGCACGAGGTGCACCGCGAGGACTTCGACGCCGCGCGGGACAGGGTGCTGATGGGGCTCAAGCGCGAGTCGCTGGCGCTCTCCGAGGAGGAGAAGGAGATCGTCGCATACCACGAGGGCGGCCACGCGGTCTGCGCGTACGTGCTCGAGCACGCAGATCCCCTCCACAAGGTCACGATCCTCCCGACAGGTATGGCGCTCGGCGTCACGCATCAGCTCCCCGTCGAGGAACGCCACATCTACAAGCGTGAGTACATCGCCGACTCGTTGGTGGTGCGGCTCGGCGGACGCGTGGCCGAGCACCTCGTCTTCGGTCACCAATCGACCGGCGCGCAGAACGACCTCGTGGGCAACACGGAGCTCGCGCGCAAGATGGTCCGCGAGTGGGGCATGTCCGACCGCATCGGGCCGATGGCGTGGGGTTCCCAGGGAGCGGTGTTCCTCGGCGAGGATCTCATGCACTCCCGCGACTACTCCGACGAGACGGCGCGTGTCATCGACGAGGAAGTCGAGCGCATCCTGCGCGACGAAGAGGACCGTTGCCGCAAGGTGCTCACCGAGTACCGCGCGGGCCTCGACGCGGTGGCGCAGGCGTTGCGCGAACGCGAGACGCTCGAGGGCAAAGAGGTCGAGGACCTCGTCGACCGGGCGATGGGCCGCAAGGTCGGTGGACCCCGGATCATCACACACGCCGACGGCACCGAGGAGGTCGCGGATCGTCCACTGCCGGTCCCGACCCCGGGCGGCGACGCCGGCGCCGACGTCCTGACTCCCCTCGACCCCGACTGAGGTCTCAGGCCGTTCGCAGCTCGGCGACCGCGTTCCAGAGGTCGGCCGCGCTGAACGCTCCGAGGAAGGTCGCGCGCACGACGCCCTCGTGGTCCGCGACCAGCGTCATCGGCGCGGCCTGCACGTGATACCGCTCGTGGAGCGCGCGCCGGCCGGGAAATTCGATCTCGACGACCGCGACATCCTCGGACGCGAGCGGCGACGCCTTGTCGTACAGCCCCTGGCACGATGCGCACGCGTTGGACGTGAAGAGGACGACGAGCCACGGCGCGTCGGGCCGGTCGAAGTCGAGACGATCCAGCTGCGCCGGCGTCGATGCCGTTCCCTGGGTCGGCGCGGTTGTGCGACGGCGGCGCTCGAGCCACCACGCCACCGCGCTGAGCACCAGGAACAGCGCCACCGCGATCGCAATCCGCACCGTCATCGCGTTG
>DASQHW010000347.1:0-9139 GCA_035631895.1 Acidimicrobiia bacterium
CCTGGCAGCCTGCCTCGACCCACCCGGCCGTGGGTTCGAGTAGGACGGCGAGATCGCCCGCGACGAGATCCCGGCGCTCGGCGAAGAGGCGTCGCAGACCGTTGTGCTCGTCCGCAACTTCCTCGCCCTCGTAAAAGACGAAGGTGACGTCATGTCGCGTCGACTGCACCGACGCCCGCGCCGCGAGGTCGAGCAGCACGGCAAGGCCGCCCTTCATGTCCGCCGAGCCGAGACCGTGCAGCACGTCTCCCTTGCGTTGCGGCTCGCTGTTGCCGTTCGGCGGCACGGTGTCGAGGTGACCGCCCAGCACGACGCGGCGTTCGAGCCCACGATCAGTCCGAGCCATCACGTTGTTGCCGACGCGTTCGACGCGCAACGAGGACGCGACGCTGCGGAGCCGGGACTCGATGTCGTCGGCGAGCGACTGTTCGTCACCGCTCACAGAGGGGATGGCGCAGAGCTCCTCGGTGAGCGCCAGGAGATCGACCATGCCGCTAGGACACCACACCGTGCTCGCGCAGGATCGCGTTGAGACGCAACCGGTCGTGTCGTTCACCCTCGTCGAGGTAGCGCAGGACGAGCGCGCACGGCAGGCCGAACGTACCCCCCGCGTACTCGCGCATGCGCGTGCCCTGAACAACGACGGCGCGCTCGGGGAGGACGCCGCGCGTGATCTCGTTCCCTGTCTCCGCCTCGATCACCGGCGTGTTGTCGGTGAGGATCAAGCCGGCACCCAGCGCCGCGCCCGAGCGCACGCGGGCCCCGTTCACGATCATGCAGCGAGATCCGACGAAACAGTCGTCCTCGACGACGACGGGGACTGCTTGCGGCGGCTCGAGCACGCCGCCGATGCCGACGCCGCCGGAGAGGTGCACGTTCTTGCCGATCTGCGCACACGACGCGACCGTCGCCCACGTATCGACCAGTGTGCCGCTCTCCACATGCGCGCCGATGTTCACGTAGGACGGCATCATGATCACGCCCGGAGCGAGATATGCGCCGAAGCGAGCAGACGCCCCCGGCACCACTCGCACTCCCGCTTCCAGATATCCGCGCTTCAACGGCAGCTTGTCGGCGTATTCGAACGGGCCCGCCTCGAGCACCTGCATGTCGTTGACACGGAACCACATGAGGATCGCGTGCTTCGTCCACTCGTTGACGGTCACCGCGTCACCTGCGACCTCTGCGACCCTGACCTCTCCGCGATCGAGCATGTCGATGACGGTGTGCACGGCGTCGCGAGCCTGTGACACCGGCAGCACGTCGCGCCAGTCGTCGCCCGCCTCCCACAGTTGCGTCATCTGTTTGGCGATATCAGTCACGATCTTCCTCTCAAGCGTTCGCGCGGACGAGCCGATCCAGCGCGAGCTCCAAACGATCGCGCGGCTGCACCAACGCGAGCCGCACGTGGTCGCCGCCGGGTGGCCCGTAGAGGTCGCCGGGTGCGACGAGCATTCCCGCCCCGTGCGCCAGACGCGCGGCAATCTCCCAGCCGTCGTCGGCGCCGTCCTCCGAGCGCAGCCACAGGTAGAACAGGGCGTCGCCACCATCGTGCACGAGCCCGTGTGACGCGAGCGCGGCCTGCACGAGCTCACGACGCTCCGCGTAGCGGGCGCGTTGCGCGTCGACGTGCTCGTCGTCCTCGAGCGCGGCCGCAGCGGCGGCCTGCACCGGGGTGGGTGCCATGAGACCCGCGTGCTTGCGCGTCTCGACGAGGTACGCGACGAGTTCGAGATCGCCGGCGTAGAAACCGACGCGCATACCCGCGAGATTGGAGCGCTTCGAGACGCTGTGGACGGCGAGCATGCCGTCGATCGACCCGGAGAGAATCGTTGCCGGCCTGGGTGCGAACTCGGCGTAGCACTCGTCGCTCGCGACGATGACGTCGTGCGCGCGCCCCCACGCGGCCACGCGTGCAAAGTAGGCATCACCGGCAACTTGGGACGCGGGATTTCCGGGTTCGTTGACCCACAACACGAGCGCCCGAGCCGCATCGTCGTCGGCGATCGCGTCGAGATCGAGATGCCACTGTGCATCGACGGGCACGGCAACAGCCCGCAATCCCGCGAGCGTCGCCCCCATCTCGTAGGTCGGGTACGAGATCGACGGGTAGAGCACGGTGTCGCGACGCGGACTGCGCAGATGCAAGAGGTGCGGCAGGGACGCGACCAGCTCCTTGGTGCCGACGCACGCACCCACATGGTCCGACTCGATCGGCACGCCGAAACGTCGGGTGATCCATCGTGCGGCCGCCGTCCGCAGCGCGGCGCTGCCGGCCGAGGGCGGGTACCCGTTCGACGAGGCCAGCGTGGCGGCCGCGGCGCGTCGGGCCACCTCGGGAACCGGATCACACGGGGTGCCTATCGAGCAGTCGACGATGCCGCCCGGCAGCGAGTCGGCAAGTCGCTTCAACGCGTCCAGGCGCTCATACGGGTACGGCGGCGGAACGAACCCGCCGGGGGCGCTCATCCGGCCGACACTACTCAGCAACCACCGCAAAATCGGCGAAACGGCCGTTCGCGCTGACCGGCAGACGCGCCCGGACGCGCGTGCCCTCCTCGACGTGCATCTCGACGAGCACCTCGCCGGCCCGGTGCAAGGCGGCGAGCACGTCGCCGCGGTCGTACGGCACGACGAGCTCGACGACGCGCGTGAGCGAACGGAGCCGGTCGCCGATGGTCGTGAGCAGCTCGGGCACGCCTTCTCCCGTTGCTGCCGAGAGCGCGACCGAGCCCGGATGCGTCGCCAGCGACATCTTGAGGTCGTCCGGAGGTGTGATGTCGGCCTTGGTCCATGCGAGCAGGCGCGGCACGGCATCCGCGCCGATCTCGCGCAGCACGGTGTCGACGGCCGCGATGCGCTCGTCGGCATCCGGCGCGCTCGCGTCGACCGCGTGCACGAGGAGGTCGGCGTCCCTCACCTCTTCGAGCGTCGACTGGAACGCCTCGACAAGCTGGTGCGGCAGGCGACGCACGAAGCCCACGGTGTCGGAGACGAGCACAGTCTCCCCACCGGGAAGGTGCAGGCGGCGCACCGTGGGATCGAGTGTGGAGAACAACTGGTCCTGCACCAGCACATCCGCGCGCGTGAGACGGTTGAGGAGCGTGGACTTGCCCGCATTCGTGTAGCCGACGAGTGCAACCTGCAATAGATCACGACGTTTGCGGGCCTTCCGTTGCGTCGCGCGTGTGCCCGCCAATGCCTTGAGGTCGCGGTCGAGCTTTTGCATGCGGCGCAACAGGCGGCGGCGGTCGACCTCGAGCTGCGTCTCACCGGGACCACGGGTGCCGATGCCGGCGCCTTGCTGGCTGAGTTGTGTCCCTCGGCCACGCAGGCGCGGGAGGCGGTAGCGCAGCTGCGCGAGCTCGACTTGCAGCGCGCCTTCCTGGCTCGTCGCGTGCTGGGCGAAGATGTCGAGGATCAGCGCGACGCGGTCGACGACGTCGACGGAGAACAGTTTCTCGAGGTTGCGCTGCTGTGCAGGGGTGAGCTCGTCGTCGAAGATCACCACGTCGACGTCGAGCGCTTCGGCGACGCTGCGGAGCTCGGCGGCCTTGCCCTTGCCGATGTAGGTCGCCGGATCGGGGGACGTCCGGCGCTGGAGCTCGCGGTGGGCGACGTCCGCGCCGGCCGTGTCCGCGAGCAGCGCGAGCTCGTCGAGCGACTCATCGGTGGTGGTGCCGACAAGAAGGGCGCGCTGGCGGACTCGCGTGAAGTCGACTTCGGTCGCGGTCAGCCGCCGCCGTTGACGATCGGTGTGCGCGCGCGGTTGCGCCATCAGCTCCCCACTTCCACGTCCATGTCGAAGATGTGCACCACCGGACCACCCAGGCGCACGGTCTCGCCGACGGTGATGTCGAGCTCACCGCCGGGTACCCGAACGCAGACTCGTTCGTCGATCAGGTCACGAGTCTTCGCCACGGCTGCGGCCGCGCAGGCGCCCGTCCCGCACGACAACGTCTCCCCCGCGCCTCGCTCCCAGACGCGCATCGTGAGCATGTCGCGCCCGTCGACCCGTATGAACTCGACGTTCGTGCGCTGCGGTTGGAAGCGTTCGTTGCGCTCGATCACCGGACCGTGTGTCGTGACACGTACCGTCCCGGGGTCGTCGACCAGGCACACGAAATGCGGGTTGCCGATACTCGCGACATCGCCGCGATACTCGGTGCCGTGCACCGTGACGCGAACGTCCCGGTCGTCGATCGTGACTGCGCCCATGTCGACATCCGCCGCGACGACTGACCCCTCCGACCCACGGATCAGTGTGACCACACGCCGGCCGGCCGCCGTGTCGACGGTCAAGCGCTCGTCGGTCCCGAACCCGTGCCGGGCAGCGACCCACGCCAGGCACCGAATGCCGTTGCCGCTCATCTCGGCGGCGCCGCCGTCCGCATTCTGCAAGGTCATCGTGCAGTCGGCGTCACCGCTCCCCGCGGTGATGGTGATCAAGCCGTCGGCTCCGATCCCGCGGTGCCGGTCGCACATCGTGGCGACGGTCTCGACGTCGAGGGCGCGCGTGTCTCCCTCGAGCGCGAGACGCACGAGGAAGTCGTTCCCGGTGGCATGCAGCTTGGAGATCTTGAAGGTCATCACGAGGCAGGAACGGCACGCGCCGCCGGCTGCCAGCGTGCCAGACATGCCTGCACGAGCGCGCATGAATTTCCGGACGCCGGGAGCCACGTGATGCGCGGGTCGCGTCGGAACCACACCCTCTGCCGCCGCGCGAACTTGCGCGTCCGCCGCACAGCCAGGTCGAGCGCTTCATCGAGCGTGGCGGTTTCGCCGTCCAGGTGCGCGAGCAACTCCTTGTACCCGATCGCCTGACGCGCGGTGCGCGAGAGGCCGCCTGGGTTGGCCGCGAGCACCCGTACCTCGTCGACCAGCCCCGCGTCGCGCATGGCGGCGAACCGGCGAGCGATACGCGTCGCAACCTCGTCGCGTGTCAAGGCAATGCCGACGAGGGTCACGTCGAGGGCAGGGCGTCCGTACTCGGTGAGGCCCTCACCGAACGACGAGAACGGGCGCCCGGTCACGTCGATCACCTCCAGCGCGCGCACGATACGCCGCCGGTTCGACGGCTCGATGCGGGCCGCCGCACGCCGGTCGCGTGCGCACAGGAGGCGGTACGCACCTGCCAGTCCGTCGGCGGTCGCGGTCTGCGCCTCGAGTGCCGCGCGTACCTCGGTGTCGGTGCCCGGCACCGGGAGCGCGTCCACGACGGCGCGGACGTACAGCCCGGCACCTCCGACCAACACCGCGCGCCGGCCTCGGCCCTCGATCTCCGCGATCGCGTCGCGTGCTCCTTCCTGCGTCGCGCGTACCGACCACTGCTCCGAGGGGTCGGCGACGTCGACGAGGTGGTGCGGCACTGCGGCCCGTTCGGCGGGCGACGGTTTCGCCGTGCCGATGTCCATGCCGCGATAGACCTGCATCGAGTCCAGCGACACGATCTCCGCGTCGCCGACTTCACCGGCGATCGCGAGCGCCAACGCAGACTTGCCCGACGCCGTCGCACCGACGATCGCAAGATGCCGCGTCACGGAAGCACCACGCTGTTTTGCCTGCTCAGAACCCGTGCGCGCGTGACCGGAGATGGCCGGCAGCCCCAGGCTGGTCGCAACAGGCATGTCCCGAAGATCAGAGCCGCGATTGTAGAAGGCCCGTCCGGACTGCTGATCCCGGCAGATCGGCACCGTGTCGCAGCCCGGGCAGGTGAACAGTTGGTGACGCCACGACCTGTCCCGCTGTAGCCGGTGTCAGATCGACCCCGCATCCCGAAGTGCCACCGCAACAGCACGGACGGAGGCGCGTGTCGCCCGTGTTGACAAGAAGGTCTTCACGTTCCTCGTCCAGAAGCACCTGAAGGGCGGCCAGGTCCGAACTACGGCCCGGTGTCGCGACTACGGGGAACCGCCGAGCCGAGTCGAGCGTCATGTCGTAGTGGTGGTGAGCGCGCGCGTTCTCGGTGCTGTTCTCATCGCGGTCGCGGTGCCCGGAGCAGCTTGTTCGAGCGACAAGGGCCGCGCCGCGAGTCCGGCCCCGAGATCGACACCGACGACCATTGCGATCACTCGGGTGAGCGGCATAGCGCGAGGGTGCGTCGCCTTCTCGCGGGGAGGGCCGGATGGTGGGATCCATCTGCTGGCCGCGGACGGGACGTTGAGGCGCATCACCACGGATTCGGGCGACGATCAAGCCGCATGGGCGCCCGACGGAACCAAGATCGTGTTCAACAGGTACAACAACGGCGATCAGCAGATCTATGTAATGAGCTCGAGTGGGAGCGGCCAGAAGCGACTCACCACCGGGAGGAGCGACGCCAGCCCGACCTGGTCTCCGGACGGCACACGGATCCTGTTCACGCGAGAAGTGCCCGGACGATCTGACTTCTACACGATGAAGCCCGACGGCACGGACCTGCGGAGGCTGGCGAAGGGGCGCCGTGACGACGGCACACCGGTGTGGTCTCCGGACGGTTCGATCATCGCATTCGTCGGCACCGGCGCGCGGAATCTCGCCCTGTACGTCATGCGCGCGGGCGGATCCACGAGGAGAAGCATTGGAGGCGACATCAACGCCGGATGGCCGAAGTGGTCTCCCGACGGCACCGAGCTCGCGCTCGTCGACGAAGACGACGGCTCGATTCAGGTGTTCAACGCTGACGGCAGCGGGCGGCGCAAGGTCTTCGACGTGAAGACGCTTCCCGGCGACATGCAGCCCAACTTCACCAAGGCCGCATGGTCCCCTGATGGCACGGCCCTCATCTTCGCCGCAGGCAACGCGCAGACCAGCAATCTCTACATCGTCGGAATCGACGGCTCCGGGATCAAACAAGTGACCACGGGACCGGTGACCGATGAAAGCCCCGCCTGGACCGCAACCTGCTCAGGATTGTTCAGGTCCGTCCCATGACCAGCGCAGGCGGCGAACATCGCGAGCGCGGCGACCACGACGAAGAGAACCCGCGATTTCCCCAACGGAAAATTCTCGCTGTGACGAGGCCGACGTGATCGACCTAGTGACACATACGAACACGAGCGCGTCGTGAACGAACGATGATGCCTGCCTGATGCATCGAGCGTGACGCCGCCGAGCGGGGCGCTAGCGTCGGCGCGGTGGTCCTGCCCGACGACGCCGACCCACACGAGGCTGCCCGCGGCGCGAGTGACTTCTTCCGGCCACTGGTCCCGGGCCGGCTCGGCTGCGTGTTCGACTACTCCGCCCGAGACCTGGTCGTCGGACACATCGACGTCACCGAGAACCTGATCGCGGGCACCGGCTTCCTCTTCGCACCTGCCATCGTGGCACTCGCCGACACCTGCGCCGCGATCGGCTGCGGCAACAACACTCCCGAGGGTGCGTCGTTCACGACGATCGAGCTGAAGTCGAACTTCTTGTCATCGGCCCGGCCGGGCGAGCGCGTCACATGTCGGTGCACACCCGCGCATCTCGGCCGCCAGACGCACGTGTGGGACGCGGTCGTAACCAACGAATCGAGCGGAAGGGACGTCGCGTTGTTCCGATGCACGCAGATGATCCTTGCTCGGAGGTGACGACCACCTGACTGTCGCTCGGCGCTCGCCCACGACGGTCCCACCGGACACTCTGTGCGAGCTCGGTCATTCACGCAGGGCAAGCTTCATGCACACCCTCGGCATCTCGCGGTCAATGCCGCGTTCCGTTTCTATGTCTCGCACCGCGCGCAACTCGGGACCAATCTCGGTATCGGAAAGGACGACGAAACCAAGGTGGGCATACAGCGGCGCGTTCCAGGGCACCGCGGCGAATGTCGTCAGGGTGACGGCGGCTCGTCCTTCGTGTGCCGCCCAGGCACGCACGTGCTCGACGAGCGCGCGACCGATCCCGATGCCCTGGTAGGAGGGATGGACGCTGACCTGCTCGATATGCGCGCACGCGTCGACCTCGTCTACGAGCACGTAGCCGACCGGATGATCGTCGTCATCGACGGCAACCCAGCTGCGACCGGCGGCGGCGTACTCGGCGAGGAGCTCGGCCGCGACCGGTTCGTCGTCCGCGATGTGATCGAGACCCACTTCTCGGAATCGTTCCCCGGCACGGCGCTCGATCAGCTGCAACACCGGCGACTCCTCCGACCGCGTTGCGCGGATGCCGGCCACCATGGGCGCAGTCTCGTGGCCGTCGCGGCCGGTGCTCGTCACCGCCGGTGTCGACGGAGGTGCCATGCGACCCTTTCGAGCGCCGCGCGTGCGCGATCACGGGACGTCGGTGATGCCGAATCGCTTCGAGCGGTGGTACCAGGCATGCGGTCGTCGAAGCCCACGGAGAGGCAATCGGCGAGGTGAGCAATCAGGCGGGGAGCTTCTTCAACGCGAAGCTGAAAGCTTGCGGCACAAGCGTTGCCGTGCCAGATGCTCAACACGACTCGTTGCGCGTCACCATGACACGTCACCTGCAATCGCCGGTCGGGCGCGCGAGGGTCTACAAACCATTCGCGATTGGTCGTCGTGTGTCGGACCGCACCCGTCGTCATATGTCCAGTGTGCGACCGCACCGAGGGAGGTGTCCAGAGGCACGGTCGTTCCACTCGGCGCTCGCACAACCACACCAGAGGCGGCAATCTGATCACGGCGCACCCGGAACTGGGGCCGCCCGATGTCAACACTGCCGAGGATCACCGGCGTACCCTTCGGGCCGCCGCCGCCGGCAGTTCGGCGAGACGCGGGACCGTGCCCGGCTCGTGCCACAGAACTCGTTCGCCGTTCGTCGTTCGCCGCGTCCGTCAGTGGCCGCACGGGTTGTCGAGGTCCCATCTCCAATAGCTCGTGCCGCTTCGAGTTGCCGTCGTGAGTTGCACGATGCGCCGAGACTTCACGAACCAACCCGAGAGTTCAGGATCCCCCAATCCGGCGACGACCATTGCAGTCATGTTCGGGGCAATCAAGCGAATCGGCGAAGGCTCCAGCACTCGAAGCTCCACACCTTCGTCGGTGTTCGCGGAGTCGACAAGTGTCGGCGGTCCGACACTGCGCAGTTGTAGCAACCCGGCGATGGGACGTCGTAGCGTGCGGAATGGCTTTGGAAGCCGTTTCGTGCGTATCAGATCACGACCGGAGTACAGGTTGTATCCGATACCTTGATGCGGCGATGGAGCCGCGAT
>DASQHW010000348.1:0-11803 GCA_035631895.1 Acidimicrobiia bacterium
TGGAGCTGGCGGAGGTTGCGCACCTCGTACACGCCGTCGCAATACGGCGCGTACTCCGACACGATCGAGTCGCCGGTATCCCAGTATCCGCGCGGCTCGGGGTCGAGCCAGTAGAGCTTGCGGGCGTGCTTCCGCATCTCACCGAGCGTCCACGCCTGTGAGGCGTGGTAGTTGTTGCGAGCGTCGCCGAGCAAGATGATCGACGACTTCTTCGTCACCTCGCGGATGTGCCGCTCGTGCCAGACCTCGAACGCATGGCCGTAGTCGGAGTGTCCGTCGACCCACACGACGTCGGCTTCGGTGTTCACCCGATGGATCGCCTCGCCGAGCTCCTGGGCCTCGTCGAAGAAGCGCGTCACCTCGTCGACGCCGTCGATGAAGACCCACGAGCGAACCTTGGAGAATTCGCTCTGCATCGCGTAGACGAACTGCAGCGTGAAGCGAGCGAACGAGGCGACCGACCCCGAGATGTCGGCGACCACCATGATCTCGGGTTTCGAGGGCCTCGGGCGCTTGGACTTCGGCTCCACGGGAACCCCGCCGTACTGCATCGAATGCCGCACGGTCTGGCGGAAGTCGAGGTGCCCGCGGCGCCGGTGCCGCCGCCGCTGCGCCAGCCGGGCCGCGAGCGCGCGCGTCAACGGGTAGATCGCCTTCTGCAGCTGCTGCATCTCGTCGCGGGATGCGTGCATGAAGTCGACGTCCTCGGGCAACGGCTTTCGCAGCGTGCGCGCCATCGCCTCGACACCGCGATCGGCAACCAACCGGCGGCGGATCTCGGCCTCGATCATCTCTTTCAAGACCTTGAGGCGGCCTTCGAACTCCTCGCGCGCGAGCCTGTCGTCGAAGGCGCCCTCGCCGATCTGCTGCTCGTCCTGGGCACGTTGCATCATCTTTCCGACGAGGCCGTCCGCGTCGAGCTGCCGCAGTGTGCGGTAGAGGTAGTACGCACCGCCCACCGGACGCCCCGGCTCCATGCCGGCGAATCGGGCGACCGCCGCCGCCGCGAGCATGCGCATCTCGCTCTGGTCCATGCGCATCATCGCGTCGAGGAGCATCCGGGCGAGCTCCTCGTTGGAGACCTGTCCCATCGCTCCGCCCTGCTCCATCGCGGCGCGCAGGCGCTCGAAGTCGGCGCGCGCATCGGGATCGAGCTCGGGCTCGCCTTCGGGGTTGACCCCCGGCGAGAACATCGAGAAATAGACCTCGAACACGGTGTCGAAGACCCGGGTATGGCCGACATGCTTGACGAGCGTCGACGACAAGGCAGCCTTGAACGCGTCACGGTCCTCGAGCGGCACGTATTCGACCGCGCGCATCGCGTCGAGGTTCTCGGTCATGCTCACGGGAAGGCCGGCGGTGCGAAGCTCGTGCACGAAGCCCTGCAGCACGTCGAGCATGTGCGGCTCGGCCGGCAGCACACCCGTCACGTCACCGCTCCCGCCGGCGCCGTGACGCCCCATCGCATAGTCGATCTTCTGCCATTGCAAGGCGCATCACTTCTTCGCGCCGACGGCCGGCGCGTCGACACCGAGCTCCTTGCGCGCTTTGGTGATGTCGCTCTGGTACTTGAGGAGCACATGCAGCGTGTCGCCCAACACCTCCGGCGTGATCTCGTTGCGGCCGAGGTACACGAGCGTGCGCGCCCAGTCAATCGTCTCCGAAATGGAGGGTGCCTTCTTCAGATCGATGTTGCGAATCGAGTTCACCACCTTGGCGACCTGCTCGGCCAGGCCCGCGTCGAGGTCCGGCACGCGTACCCGCACGATCTCCTTCTCGCGATCGATGTCGGGATAGTCGATGTGCAGGAACAGGCAGCGACGCTTCAACGCTTCCGACAGCTCTCGCGTGTTGTTCGACGTGAGGAACACCATCGGTCGCTGCTTGCCCTCGATCGTGCCCAGCTCGGGAATCGAGACCTGGAAATCGGAGAGCACTTCGAGCAGCAGTGCCTCGGTCTCGATCTCGACGCGATCGACCTCGTCGATCAGCAACACGACCGGCTCCTCGGCGCGGATCGCTTCCAACAGGGGACGCGTCAGGAGGAACGGCTCGGAGAAGATGTCCGCCTCGACGGTCTCCCAGTCGCGCTCGTGCTCACGGTCGGCCTGGATGCGCAGCAGCTGCTTCTTGTAGTTCCACTCGTAGATGGCCTTCGACTCGTCGAGACCCTCGTAGCACTGCAGGCGGATGAGGCGCGCGCCGGTCGCGGCCGCGGCCGCCTTGGCGAGCTCCGTCTTGCCGACCCCTGCCGGCCCTTCGACGAGCACCGGCTTGCCGAGCCGGTCGGCAAGGAAGACGACGCCCGAGATGTTGGTGTCGGCCAGATAGTCGACTGCGCGCAGTCGCTTCGTCGCACTCTCGACGGAGTCGAACCGTTCGGCCATGGTTATCCGTTCTCGCTCATCAGCCTCGAACCTGCCCTTCACCCCAAACGAGGTACTTGTACGTGGTCAGCTCGCGCAGCCCCATCGGTCCGCGCGCGTGCAGCTTCTGCGTCGAGATCCCGATCTCGGCACCGAATCCGAACTCTTCGCCGTCGGTGAAACGCGTGCTCGCGTTCACGACGACCGCGGCGGCATCGACCTCCGCGGTGAACCGCCGTGCCGCTTCGAGCTCGCGAGTGAGGATCGCCTCGGTGTGGCCCGTGCCATAGCGGTTCACGTGTGCAATCGCCGCGTCGAGGTCGGGTGCGATCGCGATCGAGAGCTTCAGGTCGAGGAACTCGCGGCCGAAGTCGGCATCCTGCGCCGGACCGATGTGCGGCGAGCGCCGCCGTGCTTCGGGATCGCCGACGAGCTCGACGCCTTGCTCGTGCAGCACGTCGGCGACGCGCGGGACGAAGACGTCCGCGATGTCGGCGTGCACGACCAGCGACTCGGCCGCGTTGCAGACACTGGGTCGTTGTGTCTTGGCGTTCACCACGATGTTCAGTGCGTCGTCGAGGTCGGCCGACGCGTCCACATATACGTGACAGTTGCCGTCACCGTCGATGATCACCGGGACCTTGGCGTGCTCACGCACGCTCTGTATGAGCGACGGGCCGCCGCGGGGAATGAGGCAGTCGACATACTCGGTGAGCTGCATCACCGCGGTCGCCGTCTCGTGCGCGGTGTCCTCCACCAGTATCACCGCGTCCTCGGGCAACGCGTGCTTGGCGAGCGCGTCGCGCAACACCTCGGTGATCACGATGTTCGACCGCAAGGCTGTGGAGGAACCGCGCAAGAGCACGGCATTGCCGGACTTGACGCACAGGCCTGCCGCGTCGCTCGTGACGTTCGGCCGGTTCTCGTAGATGATCGCGACGACTCCGAGCGGAACGCGGACGCGTGAGATCTCCAGACCGTTGGGGCGCCTCCAACCGTCGAGCACATCGCCGATCGGGTCCGCCAACGCCGCGACCGTGCGCAGCCCGTCGGCCATCGCGCGCAGGCGCGCGTCGGTGAGTCGGAGCCGGTCGAGCGGCCCCTGCGCCATCCCGGCAGCCCGCGCGCTGTCGAGATCGAGGTCATTGGCGGCCCGGATCTCGCCTGCCCGTTCGACGAGCAGGTCCGCGGCCGTCAGCAATGCGCCGTTCTTGGCGAGTGTCGGCGCCGTCGCGAGGACCCGGCTGGCGGCCTTGGCCCGGCGACCGAGCTCGACGACAGGACCCATGGACGAGCAGGGTACCCCTTGACCGACCGGTCAAGTCGAGGAGTTCCGACGATTACGGGAGCACTACCAAGTCGTCGCGGTGGACGACTTCGTGCGGGAGCCCTTCCGGCAGCTCGGTAGTGCGCTTGCCCGCGACGCCGCGCAACTGCGACGCGCTGTATCGGGACAGACCCTTGGCGAAGACGCGCCCGTCGTCACCGACGATCTCGACCGCAACATCGGCGTCGAACTTGCCGTCGACCTCTACGACTCCCGCGGCGAGCAACGACTTGCCGCCGTCGACCAGAGCCCGACGCGCACCGCCGTCGACGACGACCCTTCCGGCCGCACCCTGCGCGAAGGCGATCCAGAGCTTGCGCGCCGGCAGCCGTTGCGTCCACGCCGCGAACGACGTGCCGACCGCGCGTCCCGAAGCGGCGTCAGCCACGACGTTCGGCAGCGCGGCCGACGCGATCACCGACCGGACACCTGACCACGACGCGATCTTGGCGGCCGCGAGCTTGCTCGCCATCCCGCCACTTCCACGCGCCGTTCCGGCGCCACCGGCAACGCGCTCCAGCGCCTCGTCGACCTCGACGATCTCCTCGATGAGCGAAGCCTCCGCGTTTCGACGAGGGTCGGCGGTGAACACACCGGTGGTGTCGGTAAGCATCAAGAGCAGGTCGGCACCCAGCAGGTGCGACACGAGCGCCGCGAGACGATCGTTGTCGCCGTAGCGGATCTCGTCGTCGGCGACGGTGTCGTTCTCGTTCACGATGGGCAGCACACCGAGGTCGAGCAGCCGCTGCAGCGTCTCACGCGCGTGAAGATACTGCGATCGGTGCACGAAGTCGTACGGGGTGAGCAGCACCTGCCCGGCGACGATGCCGTGGGTTCCGAGCAGCGCGCTCATGCGTTCCTGGAGGCGCGGCTGCCCGACCGCGGCGATCGCTTGCAGCGTGCCCACGTCGGCCGGGCGCCGGACCATCCCGAGCGCGGGCATACCCGCCGCGATCGCACCCGAGAGCACGAGCACGATGCTCCTGCCGTCGCGTGCCTGCGCCAGGTCCCCGGCGAGTTTGATCAGCGCCGCGTCATCGAGCTCACCGGTCTCCCGGGTGATCGACGACGTCCCGACCTTCACCACCGCCAACCCGCTGCCGCCCACGCGGCTCGTCGCCGGGCTCACGCCTGCCCGCTCTCGGCCCTACGGGCCGGGCCGCTCGGGCCCCGCCTCGCTGCTCGCCTCCGGCTCGCGGTCGCTCGGCTCACGTCATGCTCGCTTCATAGGTGAGCTCGATCTCGCCGATGCGCACGACGTCGCCGTCGGCAGCACCCGCGCGGGCGAGCGCGCGTTCCACGCCCATGCGCGCGAGTCGCTGTTGCACGTACGTCATCGCCTCCGGGTTGGTCAGGTCGGCGAGCGCGACCGCACGTTCCGCCGGCCGTCCGCGCACACGCCATTCGTGCGTGCCCTCGCGGACGACGGAGAAGCCTTGTTCGGCCGGTCGCAGCACGACGTACGCGTCGGGCTCATCCTCGGCGGCGCGTGCCTCCTCCACGATGGTCGCGACCGCGCCCAGGAGCTCGTCGAGCCCCGCGTGGGTCACGGCGGAGACGCGAATGCCGTGGAACGGCACGGTCGCGACGTCGGCCTTGTTGCCCACGACCACGCGCGGCCGGTCGAGCAGGTCGGGCCGGTAGCGCCGCAACTCGCCGAGCAGCACCCGCTCCTGTTCGGCGGCCGATCGCCCGTCGACCGGCGCGAGGTCGACCAGGATGACGAGCGCGCGTGCCCGCTCGACGTGGCGGAGGAACTGATGTCCGAGCCCCTTGCCCTCGGCGGCGCCCTCGATCAACCCCGGGATGTCGGCGAGCACGAACTCGTGGTCGTGGAAGCGCACGACACCGAGGTGCGGTTCGAGCGTCGTGAACGGGTAGTCCGCGATCCTCGGCTTGGCGGCGCTGACCGCCGAGATCATCGTCGACTTGCCTGCGTTCGGGAAGCCGATGAGCGCGGCATCGGCGAGCAGCTTCATCTCCAGCCGCAGCCACCGCTCTTCGCCGTATTCGCCTTGCTCGGCGAAGCTGGGTGCGCGCCGGGCGTTCGACAGGAAGCGTGCGTTGCCGCGCCCACCCCGGCCGCCGCGCGCGGCGAGCCACCGGTCGCCGTGGCGGACGAGGTCCGCGAGCAGCGCACCGTCGGCCGCCGACACCGACGTGCCTTCGGGCCCGTCGACGACGAGGTCGTCCCCGGCCTTCCCGAACAATTTCTTGCCGGCTCCGTGCTTCCCCGAAGTTGCCTTGCGATGCGGGTGGTCGCGGAACGCGAGCAGGGACGCGACGTTGCGGTTCGCTCGCAGCCATACATCGCCGCCCCTCCCGCCGTCACCCCCGTCGGGCCCGCCTTTGGGCACGTGCGCCTCGCGGCGGAACGACACGGCGCCCGCGCCGCCGTCGCCTCCCTTCACGTTCAGTTGCGCCACGTCGACGAAGCCGGACATCGGTCAAGGATACGGGCGAAGCCGCGACACCCGACGGGCGTCGTACCATCACCGCATGCAGCGTCGCGCAGTGCTCGTCATCGGCCTGTTCATGCTCGCGGCGGCTTGCAGCAGCAGCAAGAAGGCGCAGCCGCCGGCAACCACGACGAGCCTGGCACCTACGACGACCACCACGACCGTCGGGTCGGGGCCGGGCACGACCCCGGGAACGACCACGCCGACGACACCCACGACCCCCCCAAGCAGTGGGAGCGACATTCGCGTGACCGGCCTGAAAGGCCCCTCGTCGCCGGTCAGCTGCAACGCGCAGGTCCAGCTCATCGAGGTGAGCTGGACGACGTCGGGCGCGAGCAAGGTCGAGCTGCGCATCGACGGCGGCAACCCGTACCACTACTCGAACGGGTCGCACACCGAGACGTTGCCGCTGATCTGTGACGGCAAGTCGCACGTCTACGAGCTCACGGCGACCGGGCCGGGCAACACCGTCAGCCAGTCGATCACTCTGCAGTCGACGAAGGCGTAGCCAACGAGCGTGGCGCGCGGCCCTCTACGGGCGCGGAGTCACGCATGTCCGGTATTCGTCAGGCGCCCGCCGGCGCCTGCTTCTTCGCCGCCTTCATCGCCCGCTTCTTCTCACGGATCTCGAGCACGCGTTCGTAGGTGTCGACGTCGGCGATCGACGGCCAGTCGGCGGCAACCTCTTCCCACCCGGCAGGCCGTACGCCGAGACGCTTGCCGAGCAGACCGACGAAGATCCGCGCCTTGTCCCTGCCGAAGCCCGGGAGCGCGAGCACACGGTCCAGCAGGACGTCACCGGTCGGCGCATCGTTCCAGACGTTCGCTGCGTTCCCGTCGTAGTGCTCCACCAGGTACACGCAGAGCGCGTGCGCACGCTTGGCCATCGAGCCCGGATACCGGTGGAGCGCGGGCTTCGTGCGAAACACCTCTTCGAGCGCGGCGGGATCCATCGCCGCGATCTGCGCGACGTCGAGGTTTCCACCGAGTCGCTGCGCGAGCAGCGCGGGCGCGCCGAATGCCCACTCCATCGGCACCTGCTGATCGAGCAGCATCCCGAGCACGAGCGCGAGCGGATTCTCGGTGAGCAGCGCGTCGGCCGCGGCATCACCGGTGAACGGCGTCCGCACGGAGGCACTCATGTGCCGCAGCCTACCGACGCCGCTGGTTGAGAAGTCCGGGGGAGGGTAGAAGGCCTCGTCGTGCGAGGCCAACGGCTCGCGGGCGCGGCCGCGGTCGTGATGTTCGCGCTCGCGATCGTCGGCATGGAGCCGTGGAGCGACCGGGTCCTGAGCGCGCACATGGTGCAGCACTTGTTGCTGATGGTCGTCGTGGCTCCCCTCGCCGTTGTCGCATGGCCCGTCAGGCGGGCGCCCGCGTGGGCGCGCGGGAGCGCATTCGCGGCGTCGGTCGTCGCCATCCAGACCATCGCGCTCCTCGTCTGGCACCTCCCGGGGCCGTATGACGCGGCGGAGGCACACGCGCCGCTCCACGTGCTGGAGCATGCGTCGCTCCTCCTCACGGCTGCCGCGGCGTGGTGGGTGATCCTCACGTGGAGAGAGGCATCGATCGGTGTGCGCTTCGCCACGTGTGTCGGGTCCGCCGCGCCGATGATGCTCCTCGGCGTGCTCATGACGTTTGCCAGGGCGCCCTGGTACCCGTCGTACGCGAACGCGCACGGTTCGCTCAGCCCGCTCGCCGATCAGCAAACCGCGGGCGCGCTGATGTGGGGGCCGGCAGGCATCGCGTACGTGATCGCGGCGGCATGGCTCGTCGCTTCGGTGGTACGCGACGACGAGAGGCGCCGGTTCGCCGGCGCCACCCGCGGGTAAGCGAGCGCCGTGTCCCGTCCGTTGGCGAGGGCGCTGCTCGCCCTGCCGCTCGCTCTCGGTGTCGTCACGGTCATCGCGTGGCGGCCCGGTCGCGCAATCGCACAAATCGACGTGCGCACGATCTTTCTCCGTGATTGCGCGGTCTGCCACGGCGCCGACGGCCGGGGCAGTCCCCGCGGTCCGTCGATCCTCACGTCGGGCCGCGCGGGTGTCGACTTCTATCTCTCGACCGGCCGGATGCCGATCAGCAAGCCAACCGACGCGGTCGAACGCCACCAGCCGAAATACGACCCGGCGACGCTCCGCGCCCTCGTCGACTACGTCGCATCTCTCCCCGGATTCACCGGGCCCGACATTCCCGTGGTGGACATCGGGCACGCGAGCCTCCCACGCGGTGGCGTGCTCTACCGGCTCAACTGTGCCGCGTGCCACGCCTGGTCGGGCCGGGGCGGTGCGCTGCTCCACCGCGAATCGCCGCCGCTGGACCATGCGACCCCGACGCAGATCGCGGAAGCCATGCGTGTCGGGCCCGGCAACATGCCCGTGTTCGGCGAAGCCGCGGTCGACGCAAAGGGGCTCGACGACGTGGCGGCGTACACGCGGGAGATCACGCGACACCCAGCCGACCGCGGCGGTTTCCCGCTGTGGCACCTCGGACCGCTGCCCGAGGGGGCGGTCGCGGTGTTCCTCGGCCTCGGCATCCTTCTCGCGCTCGCCCGGGTGATCGGCACGCGCGCGAGCGAGCACCGTGAGGTCCCGGAAGCGGGCAGCACATGACGCGCGCAGAGCGCCTGGCGGCGGCGGCCTTCATCGTGTCGGCTGCGACGGCGATCGCGGTGCTCGTCGTCTACGTGCAGCATCCCGATCCGCAATGGGAGGGCGCACTCCTCGGCATTGCGACGCTCGCGTTCGGCGCGGCCTTCGTGATCATCGCCAACGGCCTCCTCCCGCCCGGTCCCGCAGTCGAGCAGCGTGAGCGGTTCGGTGCCGACCTCGATGAGCGGGAAGAAGTCGAAGAGGCCTTCGAGCGCATCGACGTGCTCAGCCGCCGTCGGTTCCTGCTCGGGACCGCGGGTGCAGCGGTCGTCGCGTTCGTCGGCGTCGCGGTGTGGCCGTTGCGCTCGCTCGGACCGCGACCCGGCAATGCGCTCGCGCGTACGCCCTGGCGCAACGGCCTTCGAGTGGTGAACGAGGCGGGCGCACCGGTCGTCGCGAGCGAGGTACCGCTGGGCGGCCTGGTGACGGTGTTCCCCGAAGGTGCCGTCGGGTCGGCCGACGGACAGGCGGTGCTCGTTCGGGTCGAGCCCCAGATGTTGAAGCTGCCGGCCGGTCGCGAGTCGTGGGCCCCCGACGGCCTGCTCGTGTACTCGAAGGTGTGCACGCACGCGGGCTGTCCGGTCGGGCTCTACGAAGCGCGCAGTCACGAGCTCTTGTGCCCGTGTCACCAATCGGCGTTCAACGTGCTCGACGGTGCGCATCCGACGGCCGGACCCGCCGCGCGCGCCCAACCGCAGCTGCCGATCCAGATCGCCTCCGACGGCACGCTGGTCGCGCTGGGCGACTTCTCCGACCCCATCGGCCCCGGCTACTGGGACCGGCCGGACCACAGCCAATGATGTTCGCCGCCGACACTCCGCCGTCGATGCTCGACGCCCACGGCTCCGAGGCGCACCACCTCGCGAACGTCTGGTGGATCATGCTCGGCATCGCCGCGTTCGTGTACCTCGTCGTGGGCGGCTTCATCGTGCTCTCGTCGCTGCGCGGCCGCCGGCGGGAGCCGGTCGAAGGACCGTCGCGCCACGACCAGTACTTCATCTGGATCGGCGGCGTCATCGTTCCCACCGTCATCTTGATGTTCGTCGCGTTCTTGACCGTGCACACCGGTGCCGCGTTGCGCGCTCCGAGCAAGGACCCATTGCGGCTGCACGTGATCGCCGAGCAGTGGTGGTGGGCAGTCGAGTACCCCGGAACGCCCGTCGTCAGCGCGAACGAGATCCACGTGCCGGTCGGCCAGCCACTCGAGATCCAGATCGACGCCAACGACGTCAACCACAGCTTCTGGGTGCCGCAGCGCGCCGGCAAGCTGGATGCGATCCCGGGTCAGCACAACGTTCTACGGTTCACCGTTCGACAGGCCGGCGTCTACCGCGGGGAGTGCGCGGAATTCTGCGGGCTCCAGCACGCGCACATGAGCTTTCGCGTGATCGCGGAATCGCCCGGCGACTTCACGAAGTGGCTCCTGCACGAGCAGCAGATCACGCCGATACCCTCGTCCGAGCTCGCGGCGCGCGGCCAGGTCGCGTTCAACTCGTCGGCGTGCGCGGGCTGTCACACGGTGCGCGGCACCGATGCCCACGGGAACCTCGGCCCCGACCTGACCGACGTCGGTTCGAGAGCACGGATCGGAGCCGAGACCGTCGACAACACAACGCAGAACCTGCGGCGCTGGATCGCAGACCCGTCGCAGTTCAAGCCCGGTGTGCGGATGCCGCCCGCGGTCAACTCTCCGGACGACCTGGACGCGATCGTCGCCTACCTGGAGGGACTGCGGTGACAACGTTGCTCCCGCGCCCCGGGCCGCCCCCCGCCGACGAACAGGAGCTGCGCGAGCGGTGGGAAGACGACCCCGGGATCCCCGGCTTCTTCGGCACGGTGGACCACAAGCGCATCGGCGTCCGCTACCTCTTCACGGCGTTCGCGTTCTTCGTGGTCTCGGGGATCTTCGCGCTCGTGATGCGCGTGCAACTTGCGACCCCGAACGAACACGTGCTGTCGCCCGAGGCGTACAACCAGCTGTTCACGATGCACGGCACGACGATGATCTTCTTGTTCAACACGCCGGTGCTCGCGGGATTCGGGAACTACTTCGTGCCATTGCAGCTCGGCGCGCGCGACATGGCCTTCCCGCGGCTGAACGCGTTCAGTTATTGGATCTTCCTGCTCGGCGGATTGATGATGTACGCGGGATTCGCGTTCGGGACCGCGCCCGATGGTGGCTGGTTCGCGTACGCGCCGCTCACCGACTCGCTGTACTCACCCGGCAAGGGCATGGACTTCTGGGCGGTCGGCGTGGTGTTCGTGGGGATCTCGACGACGGTCGGCGCCGTCAACTTCCTCGTGACGACGTTCAAGTGCCGCGCCCCCGGGCTCACGCTCTCGCGCATCCCGATCTACGTCTGGTCGTTCGTCGTCTTCGGGTTCATGGTGTTGTTCGCCGTCCCGGCAGTCACGCTCGCGGCCGGATTGCTGGAGTTCGACCGCGTGTTCAACACCGCGTTCTTCCGACCGGGGCAGGGCGGCAACGCGCTCCTCTACCAACACCTGTTCTGGTTCTGGGGCCACCCGGAGGTCTACATCCTGTTCCTGCCCGCGGCCGGGATGATCAGCGCGATCCTCCCCGTCTTCTCTCGCCGCAAGATCGCGGGCTATGCGTGGATCGTCGGCGCACTCGTCGCGATCGGCTTCATCAGCTTCGGCGTGTGGGTGCACCACATGTTCGCGACCGGCGTGCCGGTGCTCGCCATGTCGTTCTTCTCCGCGGCGTCGCTCGTGATCGTGTTGCCGAGCGGCGTGCAGTTCTTCTGCTGGATCGCGACGATGTGGCACGGCAAGGTGCAATTCCACACGCCGATGCTCTTCGCGATGGGATTCCTGCTGCTGTTCCTGCTCGGCGGCATCACCGGCGTCATGGTGGCAACGCTGCCCTGGGACTGGCAGGCGACCGACAGCTATTTCGTGGTCGCGCACTTTCACTACGTGCTGAACGGCGCCGTCGTGTTCCCGATTTTCGCCGCCATCTACTACTGGTATCCGAAGATG
>DASQHW010000349.1:0-4308 GCA_035631895.1 Acidimicrobiia bacterium
CGAATTGGCCCAGCTCCGCGTGTGCCCAGTCGAGGACGTACAACGCGTGGGCCTCGGAGGCCTTGTCGTCGACCGCCCGCGCCTCGGAGATCGCGCGCCGGCACAAGCGGATCGCCTCGCGACTGCGGCCCTGCCCCTGACGGATCACCGCATAGGCAGCGTACAGCTGTGCGCGCGCACGTCCGGCGGGGACCCCATCGAGCGTCTCGACGAGCTTCAGGCCTTTGCGGATCGCACGGATGGCATCCGCGTACCGCCCGATGCGTTCGGGGATCCAGGCCTCTTTCTTGAGTAACCCGGCCTCGCGGACGGCATCGCCTCGCACGAGCCTGCGTGCGGCTCGATAGTCGGCCAGTGCGCGCTCGTATTCTCCGCTCCGTTGCTCGTGGACGTCACCGAGTGCCTCCCGCACCTCGGCGACCTCCCGTGGATCGAGGTCGGGGAGCTTTCGGGCTGCCGCGATCGCACGCTGCAACAGCACCGCGGCGTCGACGTTCGCATACTTCTCGCGCGCGCGCTCGCCGGCAAATCGCGCGTAGTGCCATGTTTCTCTGTACTCCTGCGCGTGGAAGAAGTGCAGTGAGAGAAGCTCGGCCTCGGCATCCGGGCGAGGTTGCGCCCGGCGCTCGACCGCACGCGCGGCGCGCAGGTGCAGTTCCCGGCGGCGGCGGAAGGGCAGCTTCCCGTAGGCCGCGTCGCGCATCAGCCCGTGACGGAATCGCGCCCGCGTGCCTTCTTCGAAGGAGACGAACTCGGCGAGCGCACGCCACGTGTCGTCGTCGAGCCGTACGTCATTGCCGATCAGCTCGTGCAACTCTGCGCGATCGAAGCCGCGCCCGAGAATCGCGGCATACCCGAGGACCGTCCGCAACGCGGGAGGGAGCCGGTCGAGCTGCGCGGTGACGAGCGCCTCGACCGAGTCGGGCAGCGCGTCGGGGTCTTCGCCGTCGGTCGTGGCGCGCCAGAGCTCGGTGAGGAACAACGGGTTGCCATCGGCTCTCGAGGTCAGCGCGGCGAGCTCGTGCGGCCGTAGCGGCGCGCCCTCGGTCGCCTGCAGGAGCGCGGCCTCGGCCTCCGCGGGCGCGAGTGGCGCGACGAGCAGCGCACCGTCGCCGGTCGGCGCGTCGTCACGCGCGACGCACACGAGCACGATGCGTGCCTCGGCGGCGAGCGAACCGAGCTTCTCGACGACTTCCCGCGATGCCTCGTCGATCCACTCGGAGTCGTCGATGACCGCAAGCATGGGCCCACGGAGGATGGCTGCGAGCAGCGACGCGGTGGTGTCGGCGACGCGCGCGGCCCGATACTGCGGCGCGAGCGCCGCGGTCTCGGGCGTGTCGGGTATGTCGAGGTCGAGCACCGACCCCAAGAGCGGAACGTACGGCTCGAGGTCAGGAGCGTGGCGTTCGACCGCAGCCCGCAACGTGCTCGAGACCTCGGCCGTGGAAGCATCAGTGGGCAGCTGCAGCGCTTCGCGTAGCAGGCAACCGATCGTCGCGTACGGCGTCGCGACCTCGTAGGCCTCACACGTGGCGTGTATCGACCGCATTTCGGGTGACCGAGCCCGCAGCTCACTGAGCAGTCGCGACTTGCCGATGCCGGCGGGACCGGCGACACGGACGAATGCGCCCTCGCCGGCTCGTGCATCTTCGAGGAAGCGCTCCAGCTGCGCGAGCTCGGTCTGGCGCCCGACGAACGGCAGCTCGACGACGTCTCCCTGGTCCGATGACCTGCGCGCGTGCGCGGCGCCGACCTCGTACGCCTCGACCGGCGCGCGCTTGCCCTTGACGCGCATCGGCGGCAGCGCCGTGGACGCGAAGCCCACTGCGCGGTCGACAACACTTGCAGTTGCGACGACATGCCCCGGCGCTGCAGCCGCCATCAGCCGGGCCGCAAGGTTCACGGTGTCACCCATGACGGTGTAGGTACGGCGATAGTGCGGACCGACGTCGCCGGCGAACACCGGGCCGCGGTTGACCCCGACGCGCACGGGGATCGCGAGGTCCGCCTCGACGATGCGCCGCGCCGTCGCGAGCATCCGCTCCTCCTCGTGCCCGCGGACCGAGGGCGCGCCCGCCGTGAGGAGGAACTTGCCGCCGTCGGCGTCGACGTCGGTTGCGAGGAGCGCGACGTCGTGCGCTGCGCAGGCCTGCGCGACCGTGGTGACGAGCGCGTCGAGCGCGACGGCAGTCTTCTCGGGGCCCTGGTCGGCGAGAAACGCGTCGAGGCCGCCGAAGTGCACGAATGCAACCGTCACGACCCGATGCTCGGGCGAACCGCCCCCTGCGAGCACGTGCTCGTGCACGGCGAGCGGGATGAACTCCCGCAGGTCGATGTCTCCCACGACATCGTTCACTTGCCGCGGGGCGTCGGGCGGCGGGTCGGGTGATCGCCGAAGGAGGAACCCCCCTTCCAGCGGATCGCCGACGCAACGCTCGGGCAGGGCAGCGGCCGTGGCAGGGCTCACGACGATCTGGCCGGCGCTCGCGCCGTGCTCCATGGCGACCACTTCGCTCGCTGCCGGCCCGACGACAAGGAGCTCGCGGCTCGGCGAGCCGACGAGGAAGCACTCGAACGTGCCCGAATGGATGCCGACCGACATACGCAATGTCACGTTGCCGGCCGACGTCTTCAGCTTGCCGGCTTCGCGCAACCGCTCGCGCATCGCCGCCGCAGCCCAGACTGCCCGGTGCGTGTGATGATCTCCGCGATATGCGAGCAGCAGCGCGTCGCCGCCGAACTTCAACAATCCGCCACCGGCGTCGTACGCGACGGCCAGCAGCTCGGCGAAGCACGCGCCGATCGCGTCGGTCACCTCCTCGGCACCCACGCGACCGTGACGCGACAAGCGCTCGGACATCGCCGTGAAGCCGGAGAGGTCGGCGAACACCATGGTGCCGGGGATCGGTTGCCGGAGATCATCCGCGTGCGCGGTGGCCCAGTCGGTGACGAGACGCGGCACGTACGGCGCAAGCACTGAGGCGTTCGCACGCTCAGCCGTGCCGACCCCGCCGACGTCCACGTCCCAACGCTAGAGCATCCGGCTCGGCCTCGGCCTTGCTTTGACGACCTGCACGAGGCGATTGCAACGACGCTTGCGGCAGGCAACGATTGCGGTGTGGACGACGATGCCCCCGCCGGAGTCGCGAAACCGCTCCCGCTGATCCTCGCCCGCGAGCTGGCGTCGAATCTCGCAACGCCGATGTTCCTCATCGACGCACGAGGTGTGCTCGTGTTCTACAACGACGCTGCCGCGCTGCTCATCGGCAAGTCGTTCGGTGAGATGGGCGAGATACCGGCCGAGGAGTTCGCCGCGGTGCTGCAACTCAAGACGCTGGACGGCACACCTCTCCGCCGCCGTGACACACCCGCCGGGATCGCGTTCTTCGAGCGTCGCCCGGCCCACAAGTCCCTTGCTGCGACCGGATACGACGGCGTGCAGCGGCTGGTGCATGCGACGGCATACCCGTTGTTCGGCACGACCGCGGAGATGCACGGCGTGGTTTCCGTTTTCTGGCAGGTCGACCACGAAGAAACCGGCGCCTGATGCGCGCCCGCGTATGGGGGTGCCGCGGCTCGGTCGCCGCGCCGGGTCCGGACACCGTCAGGTACGGCGGCAACACCTCGTGTGTCGAGGTGCGGCTCTCGAGCGGACAGGTGCTCGTTCTCGACGCCGGTACCGGCATGCGGCCGCTGGGCGTCTTCATGCAATCGACGCCGTGCCCCGAGCTGCACATCATGCTGAGCCACCTGCACCTCGACCACCTGCAGGGGCTCGGGTTCTTCCGGCCGCTGTTCGATCCGAACCGCGAGATCCACATCTGGGGCCCGCCTTCTCCGGTGCAGCCGCTCTCGGAGCGCATTGCGATGTACCTCTCTCCACCGCTGTTTCCGGTGCATCTCGACGACGTGCCGGCGCGACTCGTGTTCCACGATGCGCCCGAAGAACCAGTCTCGATCGGCTCGGCGACGATCCGGTCCGGCAAGGTGCAGCATCAGGGCCCGACCGTGGGGTACCGGATCGAGGAGTACGGCCAGTCCCTGGTGTACCTGCCCGATCACGAGCCGTCGCTCGGCACCCAGTTGCGCTCGGTCGCGCCCGAATGGATGAGCGGCTACGACATCGCGCGCGACGCCGACGTCTTGTTGCACGACGCCCAGTATCGGGATCACGAGTACGGAGCCCACGTCGGCTGGGGACACTCGGGGCTCGCCGACGCCATGGATTTCGCCGGCAAAGCAGGCGTGCGGAACCTCGTGTTGTTCCATCACGATCCCTACCACACCGATGACGAGCTCGAGGAGCTC
>DASQHW010000350.1:0-2707 GCA_035631895.1 Acidimicrobiia bacterium
TCCTCTCGGACGTCGTGCTGTCGCGCGGCAAGTTCCTCGACGGCACGACCGTCGCTGCGTTGCCCCGGCGGGTAGAAGTCGTCACCACGGACGGAGCATCGCTCGTGAAGGCGCTGAGCCGATGACGACCACCACCAACTCCTCGATGCCGATACCCGTGGTCGCGGTCGTCGGCCGCCCGAACGTCGGCAAGTCGACGCTCGTCAATCGCATCGTCGGCCGCCGCGCGGCGATCGTGGAGGAACACCCGGGCGTTACCCGCGACCGGAAGGAGCTCGTCGCGGAGTGGAACGGCCGGCCCTTCCTCGTGGTCGACACCGGCGGGTGGCTCACCGAGGGAGAATCGGGACTGACCGGCGAGGAGCCCGCGCTCGCCGCGAAGGTCAGCGCCCAGGCGAGCGAGGCCATGAAACAGGCCGATCTGGTCGTCCTCGTCGTCGACGTCACGACCGGCGTGACCGAGGAGGATTCGCGCGTCGCACGCCTGCTCCCGCGAGGGCAGGCGCGCGTCCTCGTCGTCGTGAACAAGGTCGACGACGAGCGACGCGAAGCCGACGTGTGGGATTTCACCCGCCTTGGCCTCGGCGAGCCCATGCCTGTCTCTGCGATCCACGGCCGTCTCTCCGGGGAGGTGCTCGACGCGATCGCGGAGGCGTTGCCTCCGGAGGCCGCGCCCGAATCAGGCGAGGGCACCGACGACGACGCCGCGATCGAAGAGCACATCTTCAGCGTGGCGATCGCGGGCCGGCCGAACGTCGGCAAGTCGACGTTGTTCAACCGGCTCGTGGGGGAAGACCGCGCCGTCGTGCACGACTTGCCGGGCACGACGCGCGACGCGATCGACACCGTCGTGATGACCGAGGACGGGCCACTGCGGTTCGTCGACACCGCGGGGCTGCGGCGCAAGAGCCGTATCGACGAGCCGACCGAGTACTACAGCCTCGTACGCGCGCTCGAAGCGATCGACCGCGCCGACGCCGCGTTGCTCCTGATCGACGCGACCGAGGGGGTCACGCACCAGGACCAGCGCCTCGCGGAACGCATCGATGCCGCCGGAACTGCGATCGTCATCGTGTTGAACAAGTGGGACCTGCTCGACACCGAGCATCGCGCGAAGGTCCGCGCCGAGGTCGACGACAAGCTCGCGTTCCTGTCGTATGCGCCGGCGTTCCCGATCTCCGCGCTGACCGGGCGGCGGGTGCACCAGCTGCTTCCTGCGCTGCGCGAGGCCGAGGCGGCGTACCATCACCGTGTTCCCACTGCGGCGTTGAATCGCGTCGTCCGAGACGCGCAGGCCGCACACCCGCCGCCGGTCGTCAAGCGGCATCGCCCGCGCATCCTGTACGCCACCCAGGGCGCGACCGACCCGCCCACGTTCACGTTCTTCACCACGCGGCCGCTCTCTGCCCAGTACCTCCGCTATCTGGAGCGCAAGCTTCGGGAGGCGTTCGACCTGGGACCGACACCGGTCAAGATGCGGGTCCGACGCCGCGCCGATTAGGTACCGGTCGGCCGGGCGCACCCCGTGGACGCCTAACGTGTGTGGATGCCCAGCTGGCCCGCGCACGTCGACGTCCGTGAGGTCGGGCCGCGCGACGGATTGCAGAACGAGTCGCCGGTGCCTGTCGAAGCGCGCGTTCGGTTGGTCGATGCGTTGTCGGGAACCGGTCTGCGGCGCATCGAGGCCGCGTCGTTCGTCTCGGCAAAGGCCATCCCGCCGATGGCAGGCGCGGAAGACGTGATGGCCGCGATCACCCGCCGTCCCGGTGTCGTGTACTCCGCCCTCGTGCCGAACCCGAAGGGGGCCGAGCGGGCGGTCGCGGCGGGGGCCGACGAGATCGAGCTCGTGGTGAGCGCGAGCGAGACGCACAACGAGGCGAACGTGCACCGTTCCGTCGCGGCATCGTTGATCGCCGCGCGAGACGTCGTCGACATTGCGCACGGCGCCGGCATCGGTGCGGAGGCGATCGTCTCGACGTCGTTCGGCTGCCCGTATGAGGGAGACGTCGCGGCCGAACGCGTCGCGCAGCTCGCGGGGCATCTCGTCGACGCGGGCGCCGACTCCTTGTCGTTCGGCGACACGACGGGTATGGCGACACCGCGGCGCGTCAACGATCTCCTGGATGCACTCGATCGTGCGGGCATCGACCCGGCCCGGATCGGCCTGCACTTCCACAACACGCGCGGCACGGCGCTCGCGAACGTCGTTGCCGCTCTGGATCGAGGTGTCGCGCACTTCGACGCGTCGATCGGTGGGCTGGGTGGCTGTCCGTACGCGCCAGGGGCGTCGGGGAACGCGGTGACAGAGGACCTGGTGCACATGCTGGAGGACATGGAGATCGACACCGGCATCGACCTCGACGCCCTGATCGATTGTGCCCATCTCGCGCAGGAGATCGTCGGCCGCGAGCTTCCGAGCGCGCTCCTGCACGCCGGGGCGCGTACGCGGCGGTACGCGTCATGAGCGACGCCGACCGCATCCACGAGTATGCGGAACGAGCGCTGCAGGGCAATCTCGCCAAGGAAGGCGAGAAGCTCGCGCGTCAGGGCAAGCTGTTCGTGCGCGACCGGCTCGCACTGTTGCTCGACGAGGGCTCGTTCGTCGAGAACGCGCTGCTCGCCAACGCTCTCGCGGGAGATCTCCCGGCCGACGGTGTGGTAACGGGCATCGGCCGCGTCGACGGGCGACCCGTATGTGTGATGGCCA
>DASQHW010000351.1:0-2622 GCA_035631895.1 Acidimicrobiia bacterium
CGCCCGCCCCGGGAGCAGACGCGTAGGAGCGATCCGGGAAACTACGAGCCGCCGCGCGTGGCGAGCATCGGTACGAGCATCTCGTCCGGGGTCAGCGATCCGTGACCGGACCGCAGCTGCTGCTCGTTCGGGAGGGCCGGATCGACGAACGCCACCGGGTCTCGAGCGGCGAGCACGACGTCGCCGATGCGACTCGGCACAGTTCCCGTCGCGCCGTCGCCGAGGAGCTGCTGCTCGAGCAGCTCGGCGCGCGACCACACCCACCCGCGATCCGCGACCGCATCGCGCGCGACGGTGAGCAGCTCACGCGCCGCGCCCTTGCGCGCGTAGCAGTAGCGGAAGCGACCGTCGCCGGCCATCGCCTCGCAGCGCGACACCACCTCCGGCAGGGCCAGCCATGAATCGCGTTCGAGGTGCACTTGCCCGTGATCGGAGGTGACGAGCAACGCGACGTGCGACGGAAGCGCGTCACGAAGCTCGCCGACGATCCGGTCGGCGTCCGCGAGCTCGCGGAGGTACGCGCGATGGTGCAGCCCGAACTCGTGCGCCACGGTGTCGACACCCGGGTAGTACGCATAGACGAGCCGCTCGCCTTCTTCGACGCAGCGCACCGTGTGCTCGATCAACGTCGCGTTCGTGTGCCAGCCGACGAACCGCGACCCGCGCAAATGCGCCTGCGAGAATCCGCTGTTCTTGAACTCCGCGCGCGTGACCACCGGAACGGGCCGCCCGAGGAACGCAGTGTGGCGCTGCACGTCGAAGGGATCGGGTGGGCGGCCGCCGGCGTCCACCGACCACCGCAACACGTTCAGGACGTGGCGCCCGACGAGCATGCGGTACCCCACGATGCCGTGCTGGGCGGGTGCCAGGCCCGTGGCGATCGACGTGAGCGCCGTCGCGGTCGTGGAAGGCAGGACCGTGGTGATGGCGCCTCCCTCCATCGCGTCGAGGGTCGGCATGCGCGTGCGGTGCTCCTCGATGGCCCGCCATCCGAGGCCGTCGAGCACCAGCAGCACCACCTGGTCTGCGTCGCGTACGACCGGTGGGAGCCAGGAGGCATCGCGGGCGCCGAGCAGCGCGGGGACCACACCGGCCACGGACGCACCGTCGAGCGCCGGCACGACCGCACCCGCCGGACCAGAAGGCATTCGAGCCAGCGTAGGGCTTGGCGTGCGCACCGGAGCGGACGACGCACCGGGAGCGCGTCGTCGTCCGTCAGCCGATCCGATCGCGCGCGACGATGGGCACGTGAAGGTCTCGACGCGCGGCGACTACGCGGCTCGCGCCCTGCTGTCTCTCGCGCTGCACGGCAGCGACCGGCCGACGTCGGTGAAGGAGATCGCCGAGCGGACGCATCTCCCGCAGCCGTATCTCGAGCAGATCCTCCTCTCGGTCAAGGGTGCCGGTCTCGTGCGCTCGAAGCGCGGCGTGGGTGGCGGGTACGTGCTCGCCCGCGCGCCGGAGGAGATCACCCTCGCCGAGATCGTTGCTGCAGTCGAAGGACCTCAGCTTCCCATGCAGGAGCACGCTGACCACTGCGAAGGGCACTGCGTGCTGCAAGAGGTGTGGGTCGGGGTCGACGAGGAGACGCGCCTCGTGCTCGACCGCGTGACGTTGCGGCACCTCGTCGACCGCACGCGCGTCGGGCACCCCGGAGCCCTACCCGACACGACACGTTGATCGTCATCCACGCCTGTCGTTCGCGCCGAGGTGATCGAGCACTTCCTGCAGCTCGACCGGGAGAGCCTCGTCGAAGCGCAGCTGCTCACGGGTCACCGGATGGACGAATGCGAGCCGTGCCGCGTGGAGGAACGGGCGGCCCAGCGGGAGCTGGTCGCGCGAACCGCCGTACGTCGCGTCACCGACAACCGGGTGTCCGATCGCCGCGAGGTGCACGCGTATCTGGTGCGTGCGCCCCGTTTCGAGCCGGCATTCGAGCAGGGAGCAGACCGGGTCGTCGTAGACGGCACGCACCTCGTATTCGGTGCGCGCCGGCTTGCCGGCCTCCCGGACCGCCATGCGCGTCCGCCGCGCCCCCGACCTTCCTATCGGCGCGTCGATGAGCCCTCGAGGCGACGCGAGACGGCCCCATACGAGCGCGAGATACCTGCGCTCGATCTCGTGTGCGGCCAGCGCGGCGACCAGCGCGTCGTAGCCACGCGCGGAGCGGGCCGCGAGGAGCAACCCGCTGGTATCGCGATCGAGGCGGTGCACGATGCCGGGCCGCATCGGATTCCCGACCGCGGCGATCTCGGGAAAGCGGGCGAGGAGGCCGTTGACGAGCGTGCCGCGCGCGTGGCCGGCACCCGGATGCACGACGAGATCTGCCGGCTTGTAGACGACGATCAGGTCGTCGTCTACGTACCGGACGTCGAGCTCCACGTCGCGGTCGGGTTCGGGCGGCGCATCGGCCTCCGGCTCGCCGAGCAGCTCGATGACCGCGCCCTCCCGGAGCCGGTGACTCTTGGCCACCGCGCGCCCGTCCACGAGCACACTTCCGTCGTCCAGGAGCGCCTGCACCGCCGCTCGCGGCCAGCCTGCGAGCAACGCCACCGCCCGGTCGAGGCGCTCGCCGTCGAGCGCGGACGGCACGACGAAGGACTGCGTCATGAGTCCCTGGCG
>DASQHW010000352.1:0-5143 GCA_035631895.1 Acidimicrobiia bacterium
CCCGTCGTTGCCGAACATCATCATCCACTGCTCGCGGTTGCGGGGCCGGTACACGTAGTTCGTGCGGCGCACGTCACCCATGGCCGCGTTCGGCTCGGGGGAGTACATGTGCCCCGGGTACAGCACGGTGTCGTCCGGCACGATCGCAAGCTTCTGCGTGAGGCTGTCGTAGAGCGCTTCGGGATCGCCCCCGGGGAGATCGGTCCGGCCGCAGCTGTCGAGGAACAGCGTGTCGCCGCTGACCAACCGGCCGTCGACGAGGAAGCATTGCGAGCCCGGCGTATGTCCGGGCGTATGGATGAGGGTGATCGTGACGTCACCGACGCGGACGGTGTCGCCCGACGCGTGCTGCACGAGGTCGCTGTCGGAGCAGCCGGTCACGCGCTTGGTGCCCCACGCTTCATCAGTGTGCACGTGCAGCTTCGCGCGGACGTCCGGGTGTGCGAGCAGCTCGGCGACGCCGGCGATCGACCACCCACCGAGATCGCCGCCGACGTGATCGGGGTGGTAGTGCGTCACGAGCACGCCGGTCAGCGTCATCCCGTCGGCGGCGAGCAGCTCGACGAGCTCGCCCGGCGCGTACGCCGGGTCGACTGCGACCGCCTCGCCGGTTGCGCGGTCGCCGATGACGTACGCGAAGTTGACCATCTGCCGCGCGATCGGGTCGTCTCGGGCGAAGTCGCGACCCGCGAGGAGCTGCCGGAAGTAGAGACGGTCCTCGGCCACGAGAGGTGAGGCTACGGCCTCGCTGGCAGATCCCGGTAGACAGCCGGGCTGCCCGCGCTGAAGGATATGACCGCGTTTCGGCAGAAAGGGTGGTGCGTCCCGTGTCCAGGTCCATACGGAGGCACGACGGTGTCGCCGTCCGCGAACAGCTGGGACCGACCTCCCTCGGGCCGCACGTCTCGGTCTCCTTGATCGTGCCGACACGCAACGAAGCGCAGCACATCGCGCCGCTCGTACAGCGCGCGACCGCCGCCCTGCGCCGGCTCGACGCGCGATGCGAGATCGTCTTCGTCGACGATTCGGACGACGAGACGCCGCGCGCGATTCGCGCCGAGGAGGACCACGACATCCCGGTACGGATGGTCCACCGCACGAGAGCGCAGCGTCGGGACGGCGCCTCGGGCGCGATCCTCCAGGGCTTCGCCGAGGCGCGCGGGAGCGTGCTCGTAGTGATGGACGGCGACGTGCACCATCCGCCCGAGATCCTTCCGCTTCTCGTTGCCCCGGTGCTCCGCGGCGATGCAGAACTTGGGGTGGCGACCCCCGACGCGGGCGGTGTGCGCGCCGAGGGGCGCGGTGGAAGCGCGCGCCGTCTCGCCGCGACCGGCGCACGCCGCATCGTGCACGCGCTCGTGCGGCGCAGCCGTCCGGTGAGCGACCCGCTCGCCGGGTTCTTCGTCGTCGAGCGCAGCGTGGTGGACGACGTCGATCTGCGTGCCGATCGCTCCGAGGTGCTGCTCGAGATCCTGGCAAAGGGCCGTTGGAGCCGGGTGCACGAGGTGCCCTATACGTCCTCGCCTCGCCGGGACGGAGGGTCGAAGCCGGCACCGCGTGATGTCATCCGGTTCGCGGCGCACCTCGCCGACGTGGGTGAGGTCCCGGGCCGCCGCGTCCTGCGATCACCGATCTCCCGGATCCTTCTCGCAGGCGTTCTTCTCGCGCTTGTATACGGCCGCACGCTCCTCGCCTTTGTCGGCGGGTGGTCGCCGTCCGATGCCGCGACCGCGTCGTGCATCGTCCCGGTCCTCGCGGTGCCGCTCTTCCTCCGGTTCGCGCACCCGACCGCGCGTCCGTCACCGCCTGGTTGGGTGCGCGATCTTGACGACCTGCGCTCGTTCGCGCTGTTGCCTGTCGCCGTGCTGGCACTGTGGGCGGTGCTGCGGTACGTGCACGTCGCGTCGGGCGTCGACCGGATCGATCTCCTCTCGCTTCCGTGCTTCGCCGCGGGTGTGGTGTTGCTCTTGTTCGGCGCGGCACGGTGTTGGCGGCTTCGGGTTCCGCTGCTGTTCCTGTTCCTCGCGTGGCCACCGGCGCTGCGTTCGGCCGCGCATGCCGCGTCCACGCCGCTCGGCGGGGAAACCCGCGGCGTCGTACGCCCGATCGCGGCGTGGATCGGTGACATCGTCGTCGGACCGAACGACTTCACGGTGGCGAACCAGACGATCCGCGTGGCACCCGGTTGGAATGCCACCGCGGTCGCGCTCGTGGTCGCGATCGCCGCACTCGTCATCTCGCTCCTGAAACTGCGCGGGGTGGCTCGGCGCGTCGCGTTCGTCGTGTCGGCCGCGGCACTCGCGTGGCTGGTGAACCTCGGCTGCGCCGTGTTCGCGATCTTCGCCGCGAACGTCGGCGCGACCGGTGTGGCACGGAGCGCGATCGGCGCGCCTGCAGGCGTGGTTGCATCGGTGATCGCACTCGCGTTCGCCGTCACCGCGGTCCCGCGGTTCGCACGAGGACATCTGCGATCGTTTCGCTTCCGTACCGACATGGTGTGCGCGGCGGAAGCGGAATTTCCGCTGTTCCGGTGACGCCGGCTGCGAACCTCGGCGTGTTGGGCGCGGCAACACGGCGCCTCTTGTCCACGGTGGAAGGCCTCACCGACGACCAGGCGCGCGAGCCCTCGCGCCTTCCCGGATGGAATCGCGCCGAAGTGCTGACACACCTGGCGCGCAATGCCGATGGCACGCGGCGAATGGTGCAGGCCGCAGCACGCGGCGAGATCGCGGCGCAATACCCGGGCGGCCCCGAAGAGCGTGCGAAGGAGATCGAGGCGGGCCGCGACGCGACCGCCGCCGAGTCGCGTGCGGACGTGTGGCGCTCACACGAC
Source organism: Acidimicrobiia bacterium (assembly GCA_035631895.1). Taxonomy (GTDB): domain Bacteria; phylum Actinomycetota; class Acidimicrobiia; order IMCC26256; family PALSA-610; genus DASQHW01. The sequence goes on from DASQHW010000352.1 coordinate 2,834, forward strand.
GCCATGATGGAGGCGTGGCGGGCACTCCCCGACGACGCGTGGGAGCGCGTCGGGCGCGCCATCTCCGGCGACCGGTCGATGCGTGAAGTGCTGTGGTCCCGCGTCCGCGAGATCGAGCTGCACCACGTGGACCTGGACATGGGATACGAACCGACCGACTGGCCGGTCGGTTTCGTCGCCGGCGCGCTGGACGACATCTTCGGCACCTTCGGCCGCCGTGCGTCGAGCGGCCGGCCGTTGATCGACGCGGGATTCCGCGTCGTGTCGACCGATCACGAGCGCGCGTGGCACGTCGCCCTGCGCGGCACGCACGTCGACATCGAGCCGGTCCCGGGCGACGAGCCCGATGGGGAAGCCCGTGGCTGGGGTTGTGACCTCGTCGCGTGGCTCTACGGCCGTGATCCGCAAGCGGCCGGCATCATCGTCTCGGGCGACGCCTCGGTGCTCCGTCTCCCGCAATGGTTCCCATTCGCGTAGCCCGCTACATCCCCGGAACCGCTCGGGTCCTGCTCAAGGCTGTTCGCGAAGCCCCTTTGCGAACTCCGCCATGCCACGGAGGTACGCGTCACAGTTCTGCGTCTTGCCGACGGCGATCTCCTTGGCGTCGATGCCGCCGGGGAAGACCGCAGGCACGTAGTACTCGAACCCGTCGCCGGCGATGGCGTCCGCGATGCCGGCCGCGCACTCCTCGGCGGTCACCTTCTCCACGTCGAAGAGGGCAGGCTCGTTCTCGGGCTGATCCCAGATCTCGGTGGCGATCGGCCCGGGAAGCACGAGCTTCACGTCCACGCCGGTCCCCGCCAGGTCGAGCACCATTGCCTCCGCGAACCCGCACATCGCGTACTTCGCCGCGTTGTACGCGGCCTCGTTCGCGATCGGGATGCGTCCACCCATGCTCGAGACGAAGAGGATCTGGCCGCGCGCGCGTTCCAGCATGCGCGGGAGCACCGCGAGCGCCATGCGGACGGGGGAGTGGAAGTCGACGTCCATCACGTGCTGTACATCAGTGGGCGTGAGCTCGGTGACGCGCGTGCGCTTCGGGATCGCCGCGTTGTTCACGAGCACGTCGAGGCCGCCGAACGCGTCCCAGGCCTCGATCGCCACCTGCGCCGCGCGGTCGAGGTCGCCGAGGTCGGCCTGCCACATGCGCGACTCGGGAGCGAACTTCCGGCATCGCTCGAGCACCGCGTCGAGACGTTCGGCCCGCCGCGCGACGATGCCGACGGTCGCCCCGCGCTCGGCGAGGATCGGCGCCAGCGCGGCACCGCTTCCCGACGACGCGCCCGTCACCAGGATCTTGGCCCCTTCGACCAACACGTCACCCTCCCTCCGTCAACATGCGTGCGCGGTCCCCTCCGTCAAGATGCGTGGCCGGCGGCCCGAGAAGGGCCGTCACTCACGCAAGTTGGTCGGCCTCACGCGAGTTCGTGGCTCGACTCGTGCTCGGCCCACGAGAAGATGCCCTTGGACATCGTCGATGCCTCCTCCTTGGCGCGCGCGCCGAACACCTCGGCGCGGGCGGCGTGCACCCCCTTGTCGCCGGGCGCGGCCTGGGCCGCGAGCTCGGCGAGATGACCGGCGAGGCGTAGGTCACCGGCGGCGGCGAGCGCACGGGCGCGTTCGGCGAGGCGCGTCGCCCCACCGGCGAGGTCGGCGAGCTCGCGGGCGAGCGCGGCGTCGGGCGCGGGCTTCAAGTGTGCGGGGTTGCCGTCGTACCAGCCGCCGTACAGGCGCCAGATGTTCCGCACGACGAACTCCGGCTCGTCATAGATCGCGTGGAGGTATGGCCGTTCGAGGAGATGTGCGGGTGCCTTCACAGTGTGCAGGATGTCGTCGAGGCGCGCGCCTTCGTTCATCATGGTGAGCGTCTGCTCGACGAGCGATTCCAGCAGCTCGGCGCCGTCGGTCAACGCCTGCCGCACGCGATCCGTGCCGACGATCGGCAGCCCGTGTCCGGGCAGCAGCACCTCCGGTTCGAGCGCGAGCATCTTGCGGAACGCGATCGCCCAGTCGCGTGCGTAGCGCTGCACCTTCTGCGGGTTTCCGCAATTCGGGGAAGCCCAGATGAACATGTCGCCGGCGAACAGCGCCTTGCGCGACGGGCTCCACACCCAGGTCGCGTCGTCGGTCTCGCCGCGGTCGTGGTGGAGCTCGAACGTCTCGCCGCCCACGGTGATGTCGAGCGCGTCGGAGTACGTCTCGTCGGGCATGCGGTACTCGGTGGGCCACCGCAGTCCCGGCGCCTTGAACTGACGCTGGTTGATCACCGCGTTGTAGCCCGCGGTCATCCGGTAGCGCTCGAACCGCTCG
>DASQHW010000353.1:0-3911 GCA_035631895.1 Acidimicrobiia bacterium
CCGGAGAAGCGCAGGCCTTCCTCGCCCCGCTGCCGGTCTCCCGTCTCTGGGGTGTCGGCCCGGCGACGCTCGGCAAACTCGAGCGGATGGGGCTGCGGGCGATCGGTGACATCGCTGCAATCGACAGGGGCCTGCTCGAACAGGCCCTCGGGCCGTCGTTGGGTGCGCACCTCCACGCGCTCGCACGGAACGAGGATCCGCGAGCGGTGGTCCCGGAGCGCGACGCGAAATCGATCGGCGCCGAGGAGACATTCGACGAGGATCTCCGCACGCGTCGCGCGTGCGAGCGCGAGCTCGTGCGGCTCACGGACCGCGCGTGCGCACGACTACGGCGCGCACACCTGGTGACACGCACGATCACGCTGAAGGTGCGCTTCGGTGATTTCGAGACGCGCACACGTGCGCGCACATTGCCGGAGCCGACGAATGTGAGCACTGTGGTGCTCGGCGCCGCGCGGGAGCTGCTCGACGAGTTCGATCCCGCGCGCGGCATCCGTCTGCTCGGTGTGTCGTGTTCGCGTCTCGACGAAGGCGTGCCCGAGGTGCAACCGATGCTCGCGCTGGACGACGACACGAGCGTGCAGCATGAACGCAATGAGCGACGTGCCGCGGTCGAGCAGGCGGTGGAGGTCGTCCGGGAACGCTTCGGGTTACGCGCGGTGGGACCGGCAACGCTGGTCGAGCCCGACCGGCGGGTGGACGAATGATTCGAATCGGTCTGGTCGGGTGCGGCCACATCGGCACGGTGCACGCCGTGGCGCTCCAGCAGCTGGCGGCCGCCGGGCTGGTCGACGCGGCCCTCACACGGACCTTCGACGACGACAGCGCACGGGCCGGGAAGGTGGCCCACCGCCACGGCGGCCAACCCGCGCCGACCCTCGAGGCCCTGCTCGACGCCGTCGACGTGGTGTGGGTGTGCACGTGGACCGCGGCGCATCTCGCCGCCGTCGAGGCGGCGGCGGCCCGCGGCCTCCCCGTCTTCTGCGAGAAGCCGCTCGCGCCCGATCTCGCCGCTGCCGAAAGGGTCACCCGCGCGCTCGAACGCGTGCCGCACCAGGTCGGTCTCGTGCTGCGTTGGGCGCCGGTCTTCCGTCACGTCGCGGCGCGCATCGCGTCGGGAGAATTCGGACGGGTGCTCGCGACGTCGATGCGCGACGACCAGTACTACCCGATTCAGGGTCGTTACGGCTCTACGTGGCGTCGCGACGTCGGGTGTGCCGGGGGCGGGACGCTGATCGAGCACTCGATTCACGACATCGACGTGTTGCGCTGGTTGCTCGGCGATCCGGTGACGGTCAGCGCGCACACTGCGTGCCGGTTCGGCCATCCCGGTATCGAGGACGTTGCGGCTGTCCGGTTCTCCTACGCGGACGGCTCCGTTGCACAGCTGACGAGCGTGTGGCACCAGATACTCTCCCGGGAGTCGAGTCGCCGGCTCGAGGTGTTCTGCGAGAAGGCGCTGTGGTGGTCCGACGACGACTATCTCGGGCCGCTCCACGTCCAGACCGACGACGCCACGACGACCGTCGAGTCACCGGCGCCGCCGTGGACCGCGCAACTCGCCGTGCCGGAGATCTACGCCAAGGCCTTGGCGCAGTACGCGGAGCCGTCGAAGGTGTTTCTGGACGCACTCGGGGAGGGCCGATCACCGGCGGGGCATCCGCCTGCCGCAGAAGCCCTCGCTGCGCATCGTCTCGTCGATGCTGCGTACAGATCGGCGGCCGCGGGCGGAGTGCCGCTCCCGGCCTCCTGAGCGCAAAACGGACGGCCGCGTTGGTTGGTCCCTCGCGGCTGCGCGAGAATGTCCTCCATGCCGCTCTCGGACGAAGAGCAGAAGATCCTCCGCGAGATCGAAGCGCAGCTGAACGCGACCGATCCCGGCCTCGTGGAGCAGGTATCACGCACCACGCTCTACCGGCATTCCGCGCGCGTGATCCGCTGGGCCGCGTTCGGCCTGCTCGGCGGCCTCCTGTTGCTCGTCTTCACGTTCGCATCGAGCGTATGGGTCGGTGCGATCGGGTTTGCAGTGATGCTCGCGTGCTCGCTCGTCATCGAGCGCCATGTGCGCAAGCTGGGCCGCGCGGGTCTCGAGACGCTGACCGGCGGCTGGCGCGCGAGCGGCGGGCTGCGCGGCGTGTTCGGCGAACGTGGTCGCCAATGGCGCGAGCGCTTCCGCCGCGACGACTCCTGAAAGGTGTCGTACACCGTCGCGCAGGCGGCGCGGCTCGCAGGCTGCACGACTTCGCAGCTGCGTCATTGGTCGCGGTCGGGGTTGGTGACCGCGTCCCTCGACGGTGGTCGGTACGGGTTTCGCGATCTCGTGTCGTTGCGGGTCGTGCGTTCGTTGCTCGATGCCGGACTGCCGTCCGCCCGCGTGCGAGCCGCGGTGCTGTCCCTGCGAGAGCTCGGTGACGGCGACCTCGCAGGTCTGCGTCTGATCACCGACGGGCGGACCGTGTGGTCGTGCCGGGACGACGGGCAGATCCTCGATGCGCTGCGACACGGGCAGCTCGCGCTCTTCGTCGCGGTCGACCGCCTTGCCGCCGACGTCGACACGGAGATTCGCGCGTTCCAGGCCGAGAAGGCGGCGTTCGTCGACGGCCTCGTGCGCCCCGCGCCGTAGTCAACCCGACGTGACGACGCGGGCCGGCCCCTGACGCGTTCGATCGGGACGATCTCGGCGACGGAGGCGCAACCGTGTCGCCCAGCGTTCGCTTCGTGTCACATGCTCACGGAGCGCGGATTCGATTGCGTCGAGGTCTCGCCACGCGGCATCGGCGTCTGCTTCCGACGGCGGGTCGGGCGCGAACATCGCGGCGGTGTGCAAACGCGCGAGGTCCATCAGCGGCGGACCCGCGCCACCCGCGCCGTGCGCGGGCGCGTGCCGCAACGCGAACTCGATCGACGTCGCGGACCGGCGCGGTTGCACGCCTGCAGCCGCGAGGCGTTCGAGTGCTTCCGTCCATGCCCCGAGGACGCGACTGCGTGTATCAACCGCGTAACGACGACGGCGCGTTCGGCGCAGCGCGGCCAGCACGAGCGCGATCAGGCCACCGACGACCAAGAGCGTCGTACCGGCAATGACGACGAGGAGCGCCATCAACACGCGCGCGCCGGTCTTCCCGCCGGTCGACGTCGTTGGGGGAGAGTTGACCTGAATCTGGTCGGGCGGCAACCGCGGCGCGGTGTTCCGTGTCAGCGGAACGGTCGTCGCGCTCGCCGGGGTCGAGGTCGGGGTGGACGAGCCCGGCGGCTTCGCAGCCGGCCCGTTCGTGCCCTGCTGCGTCGTCGGATCGAACTGGCCCTTGGTCGGCTCGAAGGCGTACCAGCCGACCCCGTTGCCCAGCCATACCTCGGGCCACGCGTGCGCGTCGTCACCCATGACATGGAACCGGCCGTCCTTCGCGAGCGCGCTCGCGTGGTAGCCGACGGCGACACGTGCAGGCAGCCCGACGGCGCGGGCCATCTCCGCGAAGGCGAGTGCGAACTGCTCGCAGAACCCGCGCCGCGTTCTCAGCACGAAATCCTGCAGTGCGTGCGGTGAGCTGCCGTAGTCGACCGTCTGGTCGTACGTGAACAGCGGGCTCTGGAAGAAGCGCTCGAGTGTCAGGGCCTTGTCGTAGGGCGTGTGTGCGTCGCGCGTCAGCTGGTTGGCGTACGCGCGGATCTCGCTCGGGAAGTTGGCAGGCAGTGTCGCATGGTCGGACATCGTTGCCAGGTCGGCAAACGACACCGCGCGGAGCTCCGCCTGCGCGGGCCTGCGCACCTCCGACTCGACCGTGTAGGTGAGCCCCTGAATCGATCGGTCCGTCAGGATCAGGCTCATCGACGCGGGAAGCACCGCGCTGTCGGGAAGGTCGATGTGGAACGGGCGGTACGCGGCCGGGAGCCAGTAGGGGTCCTCGGCGCCG
>DASQHW010000354.1:0-2162 GCA_035631895.1 Acidimicrobiia bacterium
GACTTCGCCGAGGCGTTCGTAGCTGTCGTCATGACGACGCGCGGCCGCGCCGGCGTGGTACAGCACCACGTTCACGTCGAAGTCGCGCAGCCCCTCGAAACGTTGCGCGATGCGGTCGGGTAGCTCGTCCCAGGTGCCCGCGACGACAAAGTGCTCGAGCAGCTCGTCGCCGACGACCTTCGCCATCGCGGCCGGACCGTCGGCTTTCTGCGCGGCTCGGATCCGCTCGGTCGTGCCCGGGAACCCGAGCTGTTCGAAGATGAACGCGTAGTTCGGTGTCGAGCCGTAGAACGCCACCATCGTCCGCGACGCCTCGCGCCAGGCGTCCTGCTCCGCTTGCGTGTCGCCCGGTGCGGTGAAGAGCGGCACGAACAAGGTGAACGATCCCGGGTCGCGCTGCTGCGCGGCAAGGCCGTCGTGCAAGCTCGGCAACAGTGTCTGTTGGTAGTACGTCGTCGTGTTGAGCGGGTGCACGTGCACACCGTCGGCGTACGTGCCGGCCATCCGGAGCATCCACGGGTTGACGGCGGCGACGTCGACCGGAGGGTCCGATGCGGCGATCGGACCGGGGGACCACATCGGCGGGAGCAACGAGAAGTCGTAGTACTCGCCCGCGTAGCGCAGCGGGTCCTCCCCGCGGAACGCCCGGAAGATGGCCCGCAGTGCGCGCACGTAATCACGCATCCGTGGGCCCGGCGGCGCGAAATCCGACGAGTACCGCCGCTCGACGTGGGCCCGCACCTGTGGTCCGAGGCCGAGGCGAAAGCGCCCGTTCGTCGCCTCGGCGAGCTCCCAGGCCACCGACGCGGTGACCATCGGACTGCGCGGAAACGCGACCGCGACGCCAGTGGCGATGTCGAGGTCGACTCCGGCGAGTGCGGCCGCGGCACACGACAGGTACGCCGTACGACCGGCCTCGGTCACCACGAGTCCCGCGTATCCGGCGCCCGCGGCACGACGGGCGAGACCCTGGAACTCCTGCAGCGGCATCGCACCGCTCATCATGTGTGCTTTCACGACGGCATCCTCTCGAGACGGCGGGCGAGCAGCTCAGGGACGTCGAGATCGGCGAGTGCCTGCGTGGTTCGCTGCATCGCACCTCGCGCGAGCCGCTCCGGCTGCCAGCGTGCGCCCATCGCCGCGGTCGACACGGCCGACACCCACGAATAGACGGAGAACAGACGGTATTGCTCCTCCACGACACTCGCATCGATCGTGACGCCGTGTGCGTGCAGTTGCTCCCGATAGAGCGAGAGCAAGTCGGCTTCGACAGCGCGCCGCACCTCGGTCGGGATCGAGTTGCAGCAGAAGTAGGCGACGTCGCGCATCCCCGGTGAGCGGCTGAACATCGCCCAGTCGAAGAACCCGGCGCGCGCACCGTCGACGAACATGTTGCCCATGTGCGGGTCGCCGTGGATCAGCGTGCGCTGACCTTGGTCCCAGAGGTCGAGCACTGCTCCCGTGTGGTCCACGTACGCAACGCCGACCGCCCGGAACACCTCGGGCATCTCGGAACCGAAGAGCTCGAGCGCACGGCTGACGAACGCGCCCGCCACCTGACTTTGCTCTGGCCGGGTACCGCCGCCGGCGCCGAAGCCGGCCCGTTCGGGAACCCATGACAAGTCGGACGCAAAGCGGTCGCTCTCCCAGTAGGTCGCGTGCAGTCGGGCCAGCTCTTCGACAGTGGACCGGGCGACCTCGGCGACATCGTGGTCGTGCGGCCGCGGGAAACGGCAGCCGCTCGAGATCACGTCCTCCAGCACACACACGTAGTTCGCCGCGTCGTCGACGTCGGCGTGCCAGACCCGCGGGATGCGCACGGGCAGCTCGTCACCCAGCCGCGCGTAGATGCGCGCTTCCGCGGCACCGATACCGACCCGGCGGATGAATGTGCGCTGGCGTTCGTCGAACGGCGCGATCTTCACGAAGAGGCGGTCCGGAACTGCGGCGTCGCCGGAGTCGCGGTAGCGCAAGGCGACTGCGACGCGTCCGGTGGTGCCGGAATGGGCATCGACCACGTCGACGCTGTCGACCTCGACGCCGGCCGCGTGGCGCGAGAGGACTTCGGTGAACCAGGTCGCGTTCAGGTCCGACACCTCGACGGGGACACGCGGTTGCTGCTGCGTGTCGCTCCCGTTGTGCATGCCTCGGCACCCTAACTT
>DASQHW010000355.1:0-10400 GCA_035631895.1 Acidimicrobiia bacterium
GGGTTGATGCGCCCCTAGCCACGAGCCAATGGGGGGGCCGGGTGGGACAGCTTCGGCTCGATGAGGCGCAACGGGTGTGGAGAGCCTCAGCGCCGGGCTGTCACCGCCCCGACCTCTCGCAGAAACGCCCCGTCCCTGCTCGGGGTGCCGGGTCACCGCGGCATCGTGACCGACGTCACGAAGGTTCAAGAGGCTCCGAATGTCTCTCATGACCTTCTCAGTCGAGGGGCCGGGCGACGACGAGCAGCGTGTTGTGCGCGAGGCGGTCGGGAAGCATCGCGCGTGCCACTGACGCAACAACGGCTCGCGCGCGTCCAGGCGTGCGGTGGGGGACGAACGCCCGCTCGATCACCTCGAAGCCGTGGCGGTGCAGCAGCTGTCGCAGTGTCACCTCGTCGAACCAGCAAGTGTGTCCCGTGTTCACACGAGGTTGCCCGCCGATGCGGTACACGAAGTTGGAGACCGCGAACGCATTCGGCGTCGTCAGCACGAGGATGCCGTTCGGCGCGAGGTGACGACGCGCACCATCGAGGAACGCGCCCGGGCATGACAGATGCTCGATCACCTCGCCCGCGAAGATCACCTCGAAGTCACGCCCGAGATCGATGTGCTGCGCGTCGCCGGTCACGACGTTGAATCCCTTTGCCCGCGCGCGCGACACGAGCTGGTCGTCGAGCTCGATGCCGGTCGCGTCGGCTGCGACACCGGCGATCAACGCGTGCATCCAATCGGGACGGTTGACACCGGATCCGGCGCCGATGTCCAGCACCGACCTGCCCTCGAGATACCCACGGATGCGCGCGAAGCGTTCCCTGTGCGAACCGCCGCCCCATTGCCTGGGCTGCAACGGATGTCCCCGGGCCATGCGGCGCAAGCGTACGTTTCGGCCGCGAAAGAAGCCGCGCCCACCCGTACCGGAACTGGCCGGCGGACGTTTACGCCAACAGGGCGGTGCTGGTGGCAGGCCTCGACCCCGGCAAATCCCATCGCCCCGGTCTAGACTGCCACCGCCCTGTCCAGCGGCGCGAGCGCCCCGGTAGCGCGTGGTCTCCGAGGAACACCGCACCCGTACCGGAGCCCGGCGTCCGAACGTTCATGGCATCGGGCAGGCTGGTGGCAGCCTCGGCTGTCGCAGCAGCCCAGCCGCCTTCGGTCGCGACTGCCACCGCCTCCCAAGGCCCCCGGCCCTCGCGACCATTTCGCTGCATGGTCCACGGGTGAGACTGCGCTCGACGATAGAATCGTCACTGTGACGAAAATGGCCTGCGTGTGGTGCGGGCGCAAGTTCACGGTACGCGGGGGACCGGGACGCCCCCGCGTGTACTGCAAACCATCGTGCAAGCAGCGTGACTACGAGGCGCGGCGCCGGGCCGGCGAGCTCGGCCTCGGCGAGCACGAGCTCATCGTCACGCGCGGCGAGCTCCAAGCCTTGCACGATCGACTCTTCCTGCTCGCGTGTGTCGTCGAGGACATCGAGCGCGACATCGCCAAGGAAGATCTCGACGAGGAAGAGGCGCTCACCGTGCTGCTCGAAGCAGTGCACGAGTGCATAGAAAGCGATGAGACGACCCCGTGAGCCCTCGGGCGTGCGTCGAAGCCCAAGATGCATTTTCGGCAGGCCGGGAAAGCAAGGCGAAGCCGCAGCGATCCCCGTATCGCCGATAATGCCGGTTATGTCAACTTGCGCCATGGACGTCCCGGGCGGGAGCCTCCCCCGCATGACCCCCGAGGACCTCGTCGAGATCGAGCTGATCAAGCGCCTGAAGTACCGGTACGCACGATGCCTCGACCTGAAGCTCTGGGACGAGATCGCCGAGTGCTTCACGGCCGACGCCGTGGCGGCCTACAGCGGCGGGGGCTATTCCTTCGAGGGACGGGAGGCGATCACCGACTTCCTGCGTCGGTCGATGGGCGCGGAGACCTTTCATTCGAGCCACAAGATGCATCACCCCGAGATCGACCTCACCGGCTCGCACACGGCGACCGGCGTGTGGGCGCTCGACGACGTCGTCGTGATGACAGACTTCGAGCTCACGATCCGCGGCTGCTCGTTCTACGAGGACGAGTACACGAAGCACGACGGCACGTGGCGAATCAAGAGGACGGGCTACAGGCGCGTGTTCGAGGAGATCCAGCCGCGCGGCCCGGTCGAGGGGCTCCGGCTGACGGCAAGCTGGTGGGCAACCGGCGGTCGCAGCGAGCTCCCCGCGGGCTGACGGCCACGTCGTGCCGACGGCTGCCGAGGTCCACGACGCGCTCGGCCATCCGGTCATCGATGCCGACGGCCATGGCATCGAGTACCTGCCGTGGTTCCGGGACCTCCTGCGCGACGAGGGCGGTCCGGCGGCGGTCGACGCATGGAACGTGCTCGAGCACGGTGCGGCACATCTTCGCCATCTCGACGCCGACGCGATGCGCGCACTGGGCTCACCGCGCATGCCATGGTGGGGTCTGCCGACCGAACAGACGCTCGACCGCGCCTCTGCGATGTTCCCGGCCCTGCTGTACGAGCGGCTCGACGAGCTCGGCATCGACGTCGCGGTCTGCTACCCCACCTACGGGCTCACCGTGATGGGCATGGACGACACCGACTTGCGTGTCGCCGCTGCACGTGCGTTCAACACCTATTACGCACACGCGTATGCACCGCACCGTGATCGTCTCGAACCCGTCGCCATCGTGCCGACCTTCGCACCGGAGGAAGCGATCGCCGTGCTCGACCACGCGGTGCAAGATCTCGGCCTGCGTGCTGTCATGTGCACCGGCCTGGTGCAACGGCCGCTTCCCGGGGAAGGCGTGCCGCGCGGCGCGCGCTGGATCGACGCGCTCGGCCTCGACAGCATGCACGACTACGACGTGCTGTGGCAGCGCTTCGCCGACCTCGACGTCACTCCGACATTCCACTCGACGGGAATGGGCTGGGGCAGCCGCGTCTCCCCCACGAGCTATGTCGCCAACCACGTGGGCTCCTTCGCGGCCGCCGGCGAGGCACTGTGCCGTGCATTGTTCCTCGGCGGCGTGATGCACCGGTTCCCGACGCTGCGATTCGCGTTCCTCGAGGGCGGCGTGACGTGGGCCGCGTCCCTGTGCGCAGACCTGGTCGGCCACTTCGAGAAACGTCACAGTGACGTAATCCATCGCTACGACCCCGCCCGGCTCGACCGCCCGAAGCTCGAGGCTCTGCTCACGCGCTACGGCGCCGACGAGATGCGGGCGCGGGCCGACCAGCTGGAGAACGCGCTGCACATGCTCAGCGAGCCTGACGAGGACGCGGCATTGCTCGACGAGTTCGCGACCAGCGGCGCGCGCTCCCCCGCGGACATCCGAGCGACGTTCGCGCTGCAATGCTTCTTCGGCTGCGAAGCCGACGACCCGACGTGGGCGCTTGCATTCGCGCCCGAGTATCACGGCACCCGGCTCCCCGCGATGTTCGCGTCGGACCTCGGCCACTGGGACGTACCCGATGCGAGCCGCGTCCTTCCCGAGGCATGGGAGCTCGTCGAGCGAGGGCACGTCACCACCGACAACTTCCGCGCGTTCACGTACGAGAACGCACGCGCACTCTGGGGAGCAGACATGTTCGCGAACACCGTGGCGGCCGGCCAATGACACATCGTTGGAGCACGGCGACCGTCGACTCCGGAGGTGAGGACATCTACTACGAGGTGACGGGCGACGACGACGCCGGCACCATCGTCCTCACCCACGGCGCGGGCGGTTCCCACGCGGCCTGGTTCCAGCAGGTCCCCGTGCTCGCCGACGCCGGTTACAGGGTCGTGACCTGGGACTGCCGCGGCTTCGGCCGTTCGACGTACCGCACCGGCACCCACGGCACCGCGGCGGCCGTCGCCGACATCGAGGCCGTGCTCGGTGCCGTCGGCGCCGGGCGGGTCCATCTGTGCGGCCAGTCGATGGGCGGGTGGTGGGTCACCGCGTACACCGTGGCCCGGCCGCAGCGCGTCCGTTCGCTCACGCTGTCGAACACGGTCGGCGCGCTGTGGACCGAGGCGCTCGAGGCGCACTTCCGCGACTTCGCAACGAGACCGCCCGCCACGTCTGAGCAGCTCGGAGCACACGCGGCGCTGAGCTCCGAGTTCGTCGCTCGTGACCCCGCGCGCGCATTCCTGTATCAACAGCTGAACACGTTCCATACGCCACCGATGCCCGAGATCGTGACCGCGATCATGAGCACGCGCCTGGCGCCCGCCGAGCTCGACGAGCTCGGGATCCCGATCCTCGTGATCACGGGGTCTTCGGATGATCTCTTCCCCGCGCCGCTGATCGCCGGCATGGCCGCCGGCCTCGCGAACGCCACGTTCGTCGAGATCGTAGATGCGGGACACTCGCCCTACTTCGAGCGACCGGACGAGTACAACGACGCGTTGTTGCGGTTCCTCGAGAAAGCGCCGTGAGGGCGGCCCGCGTCTTCGCGATGCTCTCCGTCACGCTCGCGTTCGCGGCATGCAGTTCGAGTGGGAAGCCGGCATCCGCCCCCGTCTCGGCCGGAGCGGTCGCGACAACCTCGACGGCTGCGGGCGCGGCAACCGATCCGGGGTGTCGTCCGGCTCCGGCGTTCGGGCCCGGCACCTCGACACACCATCTGGCGGTCGCGGGAGCCGACCGCGTCTTCCTGGTGCACATGCCTCGGCGCCCACGGGCCGGCATGCACCTGATCGTCGACTTCCACGGCGCGGCGTCCGACATGCAACAACAGGACATCTACAGCGGCTTCGACCCGCTCGCCGATCGTGACGGGTTCGTCGTTGTCACACCGAACGGCATCGACGCACCGATCCGGCAGTGGCGCTTCCTCGGCACGTCCGACGACATCGCGTTCGCGATCGCGATCGTGCGGAGCCTCGTGCACGACGCGTGTGTCGACCCCGCACATGCGTACGCGACCGGGATCTCGAGCGGCGGCGCGATGACGGCATCGCTCGCCTGCCAAGCCTCCGACACGTTCGCCGCGTTCGCCATGGTCGCGGCCGACTTCTACCTCCCGCCGATCTGCGATCGCGCGCGCTCGCGTCCGATCATGATCTTCCACGGCACCGCCGATCCCGTCGTTCCCTATTCCGGCGGGCACGTCGGCACCCCGACCGGCCTGCCGGTCGAACCGGCGGAGAAGACCGCAGCCGCGTGGGCGCACCACAACGGATGCGCGCCCGGCGCCACGCGTGCGCACCTGTCCGCACAGGTGACCCGCCTGACCTGGCAGCAGTGCAGGGCGCCGGTCGTGATGTACCGGATCGAAGGAGGCGGCCACACCTGGCCGGGCGCGGCCATCCACGTCGATCGCCTGGGCCTGACCACGGACCAGATCAACGCGACCGACGAGATGTGGCGGTTCTTCGACGCGAGCTGACACCGGTGGCGGAGCGCCGGGTCAGGGCATCACGAGCGGCCGGGACGCCACCTTGTAGACGAGCGCCCCCGTCGCGGCGACGGTTTCGGAGCGCGCGCCGCGCACTTCTGCGTCGCAGAACACGATCGACCGGCCGCGTTGCACGACCCAACCCTCGGCGATCGCGTCCTCCTCGACGAGCGGCGCGAGGAACCGGAGTGTGATGTCGATGGTGAACAGCTGACGCGGCTCGTCGTAACCGCTGCCGATCGCGGGCACCACGACCGTGTCGATCATCGACGCAATCACGCCACCGTGCACGACACCTGCGGGCTGGCGGAACTCGGGCCGGTACGCGAGGCGCATCCGGGCGTAGTCCTGGCGCAGTTCCTCGACCTCGATGCCGAGGAACTGCGGGAACCACTCGGTCTCCCACTTGCCGAAGCTGGACCAGCGCGCGTAACGCTCTGGTGGAAGCGGCGCGAATTCGGCGGCGCGATCGGTCACGGACCTGACGCTAGTGCCAGCGCCAGACCGTCCACCCTTCGAGCGGCGCCGCTCCCCGCTCCCGATAGAACGCCTGCGCGGGCGTGTTCCAGTCGAGCACGGACCATTCCACGCGACCGTTCGTGCGGCGCCGCACCTCGTCGAGCAGTGCGCCACCGATGCCGAGCCGCCTGTATGCGGGACGCACGAACAGGTCCTCGAGCCAGATGCCGTCGCGGCCCAGCCACGTCGAGAAGGTCCGGAAATACAGCGCGATCCCCGCGGCGGCATCCTCGTACTCGGCGATGATCGCACGCGCGACGGCGTCTTCGCCGAAGAGATGACGTGCGAACTCGTCCGGGTCGAAGACCACCGCGTCCGGCTCCCGTTCGTATGCCGCGAGCTCACGGACCATCGCGAGGATCTCGGGCAGATCCGCGGGCCGCGCGTCACGGATCGCTGCGACGCCGCTCACCTCTTGGTGACGAACGGTGGCTTGACGACCTGCGCGTCGAGCACCTGGCCGCGCACGTCGACCTGCACGGCAACGCCCGGTTCGATCTCGGGAGGCAGGAACCCGAGCGCGATCGCATGCCCCAACGACGGCGAGAAGTTGCCGCTGGTCACGACTCCGACGTCCTTCCCGTCCGACAGCACGCGGGCGCCCTCCCGTGCCGGGCGGCGGCCCGAGATCGCGAGCCCGCGCAAGCGACGCGCGACTCCGCGCTCGCGCTCGGCGGCCAGCGCCGCCCTGCCGCGGAAGTCGCCCTTCTCCCAGCCGACGACCCAGCCGAGACCGGCCTGCAGCGGTGTGACGCCCGGGCCGAGCTCGTGACCGTGCAACGGGAGGCCGGCTTCGAGCCGAAGCGTGTCGCGCGCGCCGAGGCCGGCTGGAACGAGCCCGGCATCCATCAAGGTGTCCCACATCTTCGGCGCGTCCGCGGCCGGCACGTGCAGCTCCACGCCGTCCTCACCGGTGTAGCCCGTCCCGGCGACGACCAGGTCGCCGATGCGCCGCACGGCGAACCGCGGCACCTCGGCAGCGTGTGGCTCGACCTTGGCAAGCAGCGCACGAGCCTCGGGACCCTGGACCGCGAGGACGGCTCGCGTCCCGGTGATGTCGGTGAGCGCCAGGTTGCGTTCGGTGAAGGCATCGATGATCGGTTGCGTGTTCGAGGCATTCGGCATGACGAAGAAGCAGTCGTCATCGACCCACCACACGATGATGTCGTCGACGACATGCGCGTCGTGCGGATCCACGAGATGCGTGTATTGCGCGCGTCCGGGTGTGATCTTGCGCAGGTCGTTGGTGAGCAGCCACTGGAGCGCGGGAAAGGCGTCGGCGCCGCTGCACTGGATCGTGCCGAGATGCGAGACGTCGAACACCACGCCGTGCTCTCGGCACGCGCGGTGCTCCTCGAGCACGCCGGTGTACTGGAGCGGCATCTCCCATCCGCCGAACGGCACCATGCGCGCGCCGCGGGCGCGATGCCGCGCATCAAGAGGGCTCAGATGCATGACTGCGACGCTATGCGCTCTCGGCAGCGGGATCGGGCGCCGCCGGTCGTATCGGCCGGCGGCCGAGATCGAACGGCAACGGCGCCGCAGGGCCCGGCATATCCGCATCGGCGAGCTGCGAGGGCGGCTCGAGCCCGTACTTCACGAGAAGATGGAGGTAGTCGCGTTGGTACAGCACCCGAATCGCGATCTCGGGGTGCAGCTCGGCCAACCGGCGCGCCTTGCGGTTCTTCTTCGTCACCAGACGTTGGTTGAGCGTCGTGATCTCGATGTAGGTGTCGTACGCCGGCAGGTAGAAGTCGGGTGTGAACGCTTGCGCCGGGCGTCCGTCACGATCCCACTCGAGCGTGAACGTACGGGGCTCGTACTCCCATGCGATCGCGTAGAAGTCGAGGAGCTTCGCGAACTGGCGCTCGGAGTTGTGCGCGAAGCGGACGGTCTCGTGCGGAAGCAGCTCGGGACTGATGTCGCCCTCCCCCACGCTCGCTACCGCGCCGCTGCCCGTGCCGTTGCGTCGGCTTCGAACGTGAGCTGCACCGCTTCGCTGATCGTCTGCTGCAGCGGTTCGACATCGAGGACGACACTGAGCACGCCCTGACCACCGCGCAACAGGTCCATCACCTGTGCGTCGCTCTCCGCGAGCACCACACTCGCGCCCTGGATCACGATGCGCGCGGACGCGAGGTCCTTGCGGAACCCGCGCAATGACTCGACTGCCTTGCGCGCCGATTGCAGCGAGATCCCCGCGTCGAGCATCTGCTTGATGACCTTGAGCTCCAACAGGTCACGGAACGAGTACAGGCGCTGCGTCCCCGAGCCGTTCGCATCCATCACGGAGGGCCGGACGAGATCCGTCCGGGCCCAGTAGTCGAGCTGCCGATAGGTGATGCCCACGATCTTGCAGACCTGAGGGCCCCGGAATCCGGCCTCCGCGCCACGTTCGCTCATGACAAGAGTGTAACTACAGCGGGGACGAACCGTAAACCTCGACCTTCTTCACAACTCAAGCCTCACGAGTCTCCACCTTCAACAGGCGCCACAGGGCTTGCAGCTGCTCCCCCGTGCCGATCGCGATCAGGGTCGTCCCGGCCTCCAGGACGACCTCCGGCCCGGGGTTCGACTCGAAGGCCCCGTCCTTGTGCCGAACCGCGAGCACGAGCGCCCCGGAGTCACGCCGGAGGTGCGCGTCACCGAGTGTCCGCCCGACGAGCGGCGAGGCATCGGTCAGCGGCAGCTCCTCCAGCCTGTACTCCACCTCGTCGTCGTGGACCACGACGTCCAGGAAGTCCGCGACGTCGGGCTGCTGCGCGAACGCCGCCATGCGCTGCGCACCCTGGTGGAGCGGGTTGACGACGCGATCACAGCCCGCCCGCTCCAGCTTCGGCTCGCTCGAGGTGTCGTTGGCCCGGGCGATGATCTTCAACGCCGGGTTGAGGGCGCGCGCCGAGAGCACCGTCGACATCGCGTCGGCATCGTCGCCGAGGCTCACGATCAACGTCAGCGCGCGGTCCACGCCGGCCGCGAGGAGCACGTCGTCCTCCGTCGAGCTTCCGGGCACGACCGGCAGTCCCGCGGCCGCAGCCTCCGCGACGCGCCGTTCGTCGCTGTCGACGGCGACGATGGCGAGATCGTGCGCCGAGAGCATCCGGGCGATCTGGATGCCGACCCGCCCGTACCCGCACAACACGACGTGCCGGGACAACTTCGCGATGCGACGGTCCATCCGTCTCCTCCCGTACCGGTCGAGTGTGTCCTCGAGCTGCTCCTCGAAGACCGCGCCGAGTGTGAACAGCCCCGCGGAGACGCCGACGATCGAGAGGAACACCGAGAAGATCTTGGCGCTGTCGTCGAATGGGCGCACCTCACCGAGGCCGACCGTGGTGATCGTCGTCACCGTCTGCTGGAGCGCGTCGACGAAACTCCAGTGCTCGGCGAACCAGAACCATCCGGTACCGATGATCGTGACCGCGAACAGGAGGACGACGCCCAATCGGACGCGACGCCGGCCGGGCGCTACTGCGCGAAGTCCTCCGGCGTCACGTTGTCGAGGAACTCGCGGAACTGCGCCACCTCCTGCTCCTCCTCGTCGGCTTCGAAGAGGACACCCGCTTCTTCCAGCACGGCCTCGTCGGCGAAGATCGGGATCGCGCCGCCGTAGCGTACGGCGAGCGCGATGGCATCGGAGGGACGTGACGAGATCCGGGACTTCGTGCCGGCGCGGTCGAGCTCGATCTCCGCGTAGAACGTGCCGTCGTGGAGCTCGGTGATCTCGACCTTCTCGAGCGTGACGGCCAGATCGTCCAGCACGGTCTTGAACAGGTCGTGGGTCATGGGCCGCGGCGTTTCCATACCCTGCAGCGCGTAGACGATGGCGGTTGCCTCGGGCGACCCGATGAAGATCGGCAGGAAGCGCGCGCCGCCTTCTTCACGCAGCAGCACAATCGGTTGATTCGTCGGGACCTCGACGCGCACACCGATGAGCGACAGGGGGATCACAGGCCGTTCACCCTACCACCGGGGTTTCGGCGCCATTCCCGTCGCGATACACGTCCCGGACGTACGCGTCGGGCCTGGCGACGAGCACGTCACGGTCAGCGGCGATCACGTACGGAACGTTGCGATACAGGTCGCGCACGTGTAAGCCGTACCCAAGTACGTACTCGTTGGTGAGCACGACGCCGCGATATCGCACCTCTTGCGGCACGATCCGGCGCGAGGGCCGGTCGAGCAATGTGCATGTGTGAAGCCGGCGTGGCCCGCGCGCCAGGAGCTGTCCCGAGAGATACGCGAGCGTGAGGCCCGTATCGACGATGTCCTCGACGATCACCACGTCTCGCCCGCCGATGTCGGTCTCGAGATCATGGAGGATGCGGACCCGGCCACTGTCGGGCGCGAAACGCGAGATCGACATGAAGTCCACCTCGACGGCGATGTCCGGAATCGCGCGCACGAGGTCGGCCAGGAAGATCAGTGCGCCCTTGAGCACCCCCACGAGCACGACACCGTCGGGATGATCCTCGGCGATCTCCTGACCGAGTCGCCGCACGTGCCG
>DASQHW010000356.1:0-5788 GCA_035631895.1 Acidimicrobiia bacterium
CACGACGCGCGGCACGCCACCCATGTTGTCGACGACCACGAGGCCGGCCGGCATCCGGTGCAGCACCGCGGCCAGTCGCGCCCGTTCGGCGGCGATCGCCTCGGCGAGCATCTCGGCGGAGCGCCGGGCCAACTCCTCCGCGGCACGGGAGCGGGCGCGCAGCATTGCCTGCGAGACGATGTCGCCAACGGTCGCGACGAACCGCCGCTCATCGGAAGTGAATGTGTGCGGCGATCGGAACATGACCACGAAGAAGCCGATCACCTGGTTGGCCGCCATCAACGGTGCAACGCTCCACGCATGCGCGGCGAACCGCTCCACCATCGGCCCGCGGTGCGGGAACCGCGCGAGAAATTGCTCCGGGAGCTCGTAGAACACCGGAGCGCGAGCCCTCAGCACCGTGGACGTGGACCACGACTGGTGGTCATCGTCGTTGTGCAGTGCGGCAATCTCCTCTGCGGTGTAGCCGTGCGCGAACAGCACTTCTCCAACGGTGCCGTGCTGGTCGCAGCGTGCGATCAGCACTCCGTCGGCGTCGAACGCGGCCTGGAGCGCTTCACCGGTTCGGCGGCCGATGACGTCGTCGTCGGTCTCGTCGACGATCGCCGCGGTGATCGTCGAGAGCGCTTCGGACAGCCGGGCACTCGCCTCTGCCGCGCTCCGCGCATGCCGCTCGGCGGTGAGCAACCGATTGCGTTCGGTCACGTCGACGACGGTGGCGCCGATCCCGAGGATTGCGCCGTCCGGCTCATCTCGCACCGGGTAGTAGTTCACGAGCAAGTCGCGAGGTCGGCCCGGATCGGCCGGCGTCGCGCCTGTCACCTCGGTCTCCAGGACCGGTTCACCGCGGAGAACGCGCCGGAACAGTGACTCGTTGACCTCCGCGAGGTCCGGCACGACCTCACGGACGTCGCGGCCGAGGTGTGCGTCGGCCGGGAGACCGTTGATCTCGGCCAGCTTCTCGTTGACGACCCGGAATGTCAGGTCCGGGTCGATGAAGGCGAAGCCGACGGGCGCGTCCCGCATGAGGGCCGCGAGGCGGGCCGTGGTCGCGCGGGTCGCTGCTCGGAGCTGCGCCAGCCGCGCGAGCTCGTCGGTTGCGTGGTCCGCCACCACCGCAACCTACCGCCCGCATGCGAGGTTTCGAAGGGACGGCACCGCCGCCGGGCGTCCTCGACGGCGGCGCGCCCGTCGGTGCGTCAGCGCAGCGGGAAGTAGCCGGGTATCTCGTCGTGCGGTGTGTCGAGGTACACCTTTGCCTCCGGTGGTGCGCCGAACCGGCCGTGACTCCAGCGCACCTCGACATGTCCGCGGACGATGTGCTCGCGCCGATCGTCACGGTCGCGCACGAACGCGCGCCACGCGACGACGGGCTGGCCGCCCGCGCGCGCTTCGACCTCGAAGGCGCGCAGCTCGAAGTGGCGGCGCCAGTCCCACGGTGTCGCGATGCGCAACCGCAGGAAGCCGCGCGGGGAGGCGCCGAGCACGAAGTACGGCGCGCTGCCGATGCGGAGCAGGCGCCACAGCATCGGTGCGGCTGCGGCGTTGTCGATCGCGTTCTGCCAGCGCAGCGCCGACGCGAGCGCGGTGCGCTCGACGAGGGCGTGATACAAGTCGGCAGCACCATCCGGCCAACCGTCGCGCAACGCGACGCCGAGCGCGCGGCGGCCGGTGGCGTCCAGCGCGGCCATGTCCGCCGGGAGGTCGACCGCCTTGATCTCGGCACGTACCGCGTAGTAGAGCGCGGCGTGCTCGAGGGGCGCGACCTCCCGGAACCAGTCGCCGCCGCGGCGTCCCTGGCCGCCGGCGAGCAGCCGGTCGAACAGATGATGCGGCGAGGCGTTGACGACGATGCGTGACAGGTACTTGCAGCTCACGAGGTACACGTGGTCGACGCGCAGGTCGGCCGGAACGACTTCGTCGCCCGGCGAGCGGTGTGCACCCTTCCACTCGACCAGAAGTGGGATGCGACACCGCAATGCGTCTTGCGCATCCAGGAAGCGACGACCGTTCATGAACGCGGCCGCGAACACGTCCGTATGGCGCGCTTCCTTCCATGCCCGCGCCAACGCGTCCCACACAGCGGGCGCGACGTTTGCGATCGCGTCCGGCCGTGCGGCGAGCGCATGGTCGAGGTCGTCGGCGCCGAGCATCCCCAGACCCGTGACGACCTCGGTGATCGTCGTCCGCAGATCGGCCACTCGTTCGGCCTATTGGTGCCCGCCGGCGGCGTACTTCCGGAGCTGCTCGAAGCCGTCGTCGGAGCGCATCTCGATCACGTCGTAGACGATGTCGGTGGCGTTCCGCAGCGCGATGTCGCCCTCGCTGCCCTTGCGCGGGAGATGTGACGTGAGGAACACGATCCGTTCCTTTCCCGCGTGCGCGAGCGCCTGGGCGCGCCCGAGGGCCTTCCAGACCGTGTCGGTACGCAACAGACCACCACGCGTGCTCGTGAAGGCACCCGAGACGTCGAAATACCACTCGAGGCCGTCGGCATCGGTCGCGATGAAGTTGATCGTGACGCCCGTGCCCCGGACCCGTGAGTTCTTGGCGACGATCGTGAATTCGGCCTCCTGCAGCATCTGCTCCGCGAGCGCTTGTGCGGCTTTGCCTTCGCGTGTGGCGCGAGCCTGGAAGCTGCCCTCGAAGTCGAGCTCGGCAATGTCGGGCGGGGGGAGCTCGTGGCTCCGGCGTGGCTCGCGGGTGCCTTCGTCGCGCACGCGCAGGCGCGCGATGTCGACGTAGGTGGGATCGAGGTCGTATCCGACGTATCGCCGGTGCAACAAGGCGGCCGCGACGAGCGTCGAACCCGAGCCCATGAACGGGTCGAGCACGAGGTCGCGCTCATACGTGTAGAGCTCGATCAGTCGGGCGGGCAGCTCGATCGGGAACGGCGCCGGATGAGAGACGCGCCGCGCGCTCTCGGGTGGGATGTCCCACACGTCGAGCGTGGCGGCCATGAACTCGTCGGCCTCGATGTCGTTTTCGAACGGCAGGCCCCGGCGCTCCCGGTCCGCCCTGCTGAGCGCGCGGTCGAAGCGGCCCTTGCTCGCAATGACGACGCGCTCGCTCGTATCGCGTAGCACCGGGTTCGCCGGGCTGCGGAACGATCCCCAGGCGCAGTTGCCGGCCGCGCCTTCCCCCTTGCGCCACACGATCTCACCCCGCAGCAACAGCTTCAGGTCGTCCTGGAGAATGCGGATGACGTCTGCCGCGAGGCTTCGGTACGGCTTGCGCCCGAGGTTCGCGACGTTGACCGCGATGCGACCGCCCGGCTCCAGCTTGCGGGTGCACTCGGCGAACACGTCGGTGAGCAGCTGGAGGTACTCGCCGTAGGAGCTCGGCACACCTTCTCGTTCGAGCTCCTCCTCGTACTGCTTGCCTGCGTAGTACGGAGGCGACGTGACGACGAGCGCGACCGAGTTGTCGATGATCGCGTCCATGTGGCGGGCGTCGCCGAGGTGGAATGCCTCGATCTCGTATGGCTCGACGACCGTGTCGTCGTCCGACACCTCGGGCATCGCGAAGCGTTCGTAGAACGCCGAAGCGTCGTGGCTTTCGCGCTTGCTGACGCCGAAATTCGACGTTGCCGTCCCGCGCTTTTTCGGCGTCGCCATCGCCCGGCAGCCTACGCGGGAGGTGCGCCGGTCAGCGGCGATACACGCCGACGAGGGTGCCTTGCCCGATCGTCGCGCCCGCGATCTCGTCCAGCGTCTGTACGTCCTTGTCGAGGGCATACACGGTGAATTGATAGTGGTGCAGCGGCCCGGGGGGCGGGCACGGCCCTTTCCACAGCGGCTGGCCCGCGGTGTTGGCGAGCTGCCGCGCGGTGACCGGAACCGGCGGCAGCGAGCCGTCCGCCGGTGGGAGACCCAGGACGATCCAGTGCACGAACCCGCCCGCCGCGTCGGGATCACGCACCACGACCGCGACGCTCACCGTGTTGGCGGGAATCCCTTTCCATGCGAGGGGCACGATCGCGTTTCCGCCATCGCACGTGTACTGGCTCGGGATCGGCCCGTTGTCGAGGAACGCGCTGCTCGTGACCGCGATCTTCGCCGCCGGTGGCGTCGTCGTCGATGGCGTGGTCGCCGTCGTCAACGGCGCGCTCGTCGTGTGGACACTGCCGCATGCAGTCAACACGCAGAGCGCGACGAAGATGCAGCAACTCGTCACGTAGCTATTCCATCGCGGGCCGTTCCGCATCCTCGCGGAGCGTATCGATCGGTACCGGATCCCGCATCGTGCCATCGTCAATCGTGAACCAGAACCCCCCGAGGTTCGGGATGACGGTATGGACGTCGACACCGGCGCGCGCCGCGACCGTACGCAGGATGCCGTGGTGCGTGACGATCGCGAGCAACCCCGTGCCGACGTGCGCGAGCGCGCGCCACAGCGCCGCGTCGAAGCGCGCCAGCACGGTCGCGTCGTCCTCGCCGCCCGGTGGTGCCGGCAGCTCGCCCTGCCGCCACCGATCGCGCATCCCCGGCCAGCGTTCGTCGATCTCGGCGCCGGTGCACCCCTGCCATTCGCCGCCGTAGCGTTCGCGAAACCCGATATCGGCGACGGCCGGCACGTCGAGATGGGCGGCGATGACGTCGGCAGTTCGCGCCGCGCGCAGGAGGTCCGACGAGTAGACGACGCGCGGCCGTATGCCCTCGTGGGCGAGCTGACGTGCCCGGGCGGCAGCCTGCGCCTCACCCTGCGGCGTGAGGGGGATGTCGGTCCAGCCCTGCCAGCGGCGCTCGACGTTCCATTCCGATTCGCCGTGGCGGATGATCAGCACCTGCTGCGCGCCGGGTCGCGGTCCGCTCATAGGAATGACAGTGAAGCAGGCGGCGTTTGACCCCGAAGCCCTTCGAGGGCACACTTGACCAACCGGTCAAGTCTTAGTTCTGGAGGCCTCCATGCCCACCGCCGTCATCGTCGACGCGGTCCGTTCCCCCCTCGGACGCCGCAACGGCAAGCTCAAGGACGTTCACCCGGTCGACCTCGCGGCCCACGTGCTGCGCGCGCTCGTCGAGCGCAACGGACTCGATCCGGCCCTGGTCGAGGACGTGATCATGGGCTGCGTCATGCAGGTCGGCGAACAGGGCGTGAACGTCGCGCGCAACGCCGCGCTGGCCGCCGGCTTCCCCGAGTCCACGGTCGGTACCACTGTCGATCGCCAGTGCGGCTCGTCGCAGCAGGCCGCGCACTTCGCGGCCCAAGGTGTGATCGCGGGCGCGTACGACGTCGTGATCGCCGCCGGCGTGGAGAACATGACCCGCGTGCCGATGGGCGCGTCGGTCGTCGAAGGCAAGTACGGCTTCCCGTTCGGGCCGATGATGACCACGCGGTACCCGAACCTCGTGCCGCAGGGAATCTCGGCGGAGCTGATCTCAGAGAAGTGGGGAATCTCGCGCGAGCAGAACGATGCGTTCTCGGTCGAGTCGCACCGGCGTGCCGCACGCGCGACCGAGGAAGGCCGCTTCGACCGCGAGATCCTGCCGATCGAGATCAAGACCGATGACGGCACCGAGACCATGACGCGCGACGAGGGCATCCGTCCCGACTCCACGATCGAGAAGCTCGCGACGCTCAAGCCCGCGTTCAAACCCGACGGCGTCATCACCGCGGCGAACTCGTCGCAGATCACCGACGGCGCCTCCGCCTTGCTCGTGATGACGGAGGAGAAAGCCAACGAGCTGGGACTCAAGCCGCGCGCCCGGTTCCACACGTTCGCGCTGGCCGGCGTGGACCCCGTGATGATGTTGACCGGCCCGATCCCGGCGCCGAGCAAGGTGCT
>DASQHW010000357.1:0-3544 GCA_035631895.1 Acidimicrobiia bacterium
CGTTCCCCCTATTTCACGTCCTGTGCAAGACGCCGCCATCCTACGACGGCACAGCCGCGGCCGCTCGGCGAGCGCATGAAGACTCAGGCGGCGACGCAGTCCGCGGCGCGGCTCGCGATCGCAGTAGTGCGACGCCACTCGCGCAGCTGGTGCTGATCGAGGCCGTTCGTCAAGTAGCAGAACGACAGCCCCGTCGCAGGGTCGGCCCAGGCGATCTGACCGCCCGCCCCGTTGTGGCCGAACGCGCGTGCCGAAACCGTGCGTCCCATCCCCCGGGCATTGGAGCGACCGTCGTCGCCGGCGACCAGGAGGCCCCGTGTGCGGTTCGCGGGCGTGCCGATGTAGTCCGGCATCGTGTTCCGGACGTGGCCGGTGACGTCGGCCAGCACCTCCGGCTTCCAGATCCCGGCCGGATCGTGCAGGAGCGCCTGGTAGTAGAGCGCCATGTCGGCCGCCGTCGAGACGCCTCCGCCGCCCGGCACGCCGACCGCGCAGACCTCGGGCCGGTTGAACGTCATCAGCGCTTCGGGTGTCACCTCCGTGACCGGCAACGAGGACACGCCGAGCGCCGCCTGCAGCTCCTCGGCGGTCGCGCGCTCGCCGGTGAGCACCAGAGGGTTGATGTCGCCCTGTTCCTTTGGCGGGACGCCGATCTGCAAACCATCGAGACCGAGCGGCCCGATGACCTGTTCACGGATGAACGTCCGGAAGTCGGTTCCGGTGCAGCGCTCGATGATCTCCGCGAGGACCCAGTGCGCCGACGTCGGGTGGTACTCGTACCGTGTGCCCGGGTCCCAATTGCACCGCCAATGCGCGAACCGGGCGAGCCGCCGATCGCGGTCGTCCCAATCGAGCGCGTTGAACGGCGCGTGCGGGAACCCCGACGTGTGCAGCATCACCTGCTCGACCGTGATCACGTCCTTGCCGTTGGTGGCGAACTCCGGGATCAGCTCGGCGACGCGGCGCGACACGTCGAGGGAGCCCTCCCCCATGAGGATCCACACCGCACCCGCCACGACCGCCTTGGTCGCCGAGAACATCACGTAGCGCGTCTCCGGGGAGGCGGCACCGAACGTTCGCCACACCGCCACCTTGCCGTCGCGTGCCAGCGCGAGCTGACACGACGGCAGGTGACCGGCATCGATGTCCTGTTGCACGCGCGCACAGAGCGCGTCGAGCGCACCGGCATCGATACCGAGCGCGTGCGGGTCCGCGACCGCGTGGCGATCGAACGGTGCGTCCACGGTCGTGGAGGCTACGACGACCGAGGCGCCGGCGCACGCCCGTGTGAGCGTGCGGACGCGGCGAAGCGCGGGTAATGATCTTCCCTCGGGGCGCTCGCCCCGAGGGAGCGCGACATGGACTTCAACGATTCCGAGGAAGAGGCCGCCTGGCGCGAGGAGTGCCGTACGTGGCTCGCAGAGCACGCGCCTGCGTTCACCGGCGAGCGCCCCGAGCGTGAGCTCGAGATCGGCGGTGGCGACTACCTCGCGCGTGCGAAGGGCTCGCAGGCCGCGAAGTTCGACGCAGGCTTCGCGCGCATCACGTGGGAGCCCGAGTTCGGTGGACGCAACGGCACCTCGATGCAACAGGTGATCTTCGCCCAGGAGGAATCGAGATACGCGCTCCCGACGGAGGCGTTCATCATCGGCCTCGGCATGATCGCGCCGACCATCCGCGCGGTCGGCACCGACAGCCAGAAGCAGCGGTACCTCACCAAGCTGTTGCGGGGCGAGGAGATCTGGTGCCAGCTGTTCAGCGAACCGGGCGCGGGTTCGGACGTCGCGTCACTCTCCACCACCGCGACGCGGGACGGCGACGAATGGGTGATCAACGGCCAGAAGGTATGGACATCGGGTGCCCAGTACTCCGACTTCGGTGAGATCATCTGTCGCACCGCGCCCGAGGCCGAGAAGCACAAGGGCATCACCGCCTTCATCGTCGACATGAAGGCGCCCGGGACCACGATCAAGCCACTGAAACAGATGAACGGGGGCGCCACGTTCAACGAGGTCTTCTACGAAGACGTGCGCGTGCCGCACGCCTCCGTCCTCGGCGACGTGAACGAGGGTTGGTCGGTGGCGATCACCACCCTGATGAACGAGCGGGTTGCGATCGGCTCCGGCGGCACGGGCAGCCGGGGAACGGTGCAGGACGTGATCACGCTCGCCCGGCACCGTGGCGCGAACCGCGATCCACGCGTACGCCAACAGCTCGCCGATCTCTACACGCGGACTCGCATCCAGAAGTTCCTCTCGATGCGGACCCTCACCGCCGCGTCGAAGGGCAAGATGCCCGGCCCGGAAGGATCGATCGGCAAACTCTTCGGTGCACGCATCATGACCCAGCTCGGCGAGCTGACGATCTCGCTCGCGGGCGCCGCCGCGGTGGCCGGCGACCTGCGCTTCTCCCAGACGACGCTCGCGGCGCCTGCCGGCCACATCGCGGGCGGCTCCGACGAAGTGATGAAGAACATCCTCGGCGAACGCGTGCTCGGCCTTCCCGGCGAGCCGCGTCCCGACAAGGGCGTCGCATGGAGAGACGTGCCGCGCTAGCCATCGTCCTGAGCCCTCGCACCGACCGCGTGGCCTCACGTCACGACTTGGCCGGAGGTTCCACCACCTTCGTCTCGCTCTTGGGCGCGGTGCCGTCGGGGGCCTGCCCGTTGGTGCCGAGCGTCCGCATCAACGAGGCCGCGAGGCCGTCGAGCGCGCCACCGCCGCCGGCGACCAGCACTTCGGGGACAACCGTGAGATGCCCTTCGGCGACCGCGTTCGCGACCGCGACCAGTGCCGTGGCGGTCTGACCGAGCGCCTGGGTCTGCTCCCGGAAGCCGGCAGCGCGGGCAAGCCCCAACGCTTCGGTGGCCTTGGCCTCGGCCAAGCCGATCGCCTGGGTCTTGGACGCTTCGGCCTCGCCCGTGAGCCTCACGAAGGCAGCCTCACCGCGCGCCTGCGCTTCGCGCGCCTGCGCTTCATTGTTCTTGATGTCGATGCCGACGGCCGATTGCGCAAGCTGGGCCTGCATGTCGGCGGTGCCCTTCGCCTTCTCTTTCTCGATGCGGGCGACCTCGGCGCGTTCCTCCTCCGCGAAGGTCGCCTTCTCCTGGTTGGCGATCTCGCGTTGGGTGAGCACGGTGACGAGCGCGGCCGGGAATTCGACGTCCTGGATGTAGACGCCGCGCGTCTCCACGTCGTACGCGGCGAGGTACGCGGTGATCGCCTCGTACGCGCTCTCCTGGACCTGGGCACGCGTTTCGATGAAACGCACGGCCTCCAGGCTCTGCAGCGTGTTCCGGAAGTGGTTGCCGACGGCGGCCTGCAGGACCTCGTTCACCAGGTTCTGCATCGTGCCGACCATCGAAATCACCTTCGGCGCACGGGTGTCCGGGACGTGGATCTGCACCTGGAGGTCGATGCGGAACACGAAGCCCTCGCGGCTCTTTGCTTCGATCGGCGACAGGTGCGCGTCGAGATTGTGCGCAGTCGACACCGCCTCGGCCCAGTTCAGTGTGAGGATCGACGTCGGCACGATCTCGGCCGCG
>DASQHW010000358.1:0-9378 GCA_035631895.1 Acidimicrobiia bacterium
GAGCGCCTGTGACAACGCCACACTGCCGTTCGAGGTGGACCGGTCGTTGTAGAACCAGTCGTTGCCGATGAACACCTTGCCGACGTCGTTGTAGTACACGTTGTACGGGCGAATGCCGTACATGTTCATTGCGAGCGACGACACGAGCTTGAAGGTCGACCCGGGTGCGTACTGTCCCTGCGTCGCGCGGTTCACCAGCGGAAAATAGTTCGCGGGATCGTTCAGGCTGTTGAAGTCCGCCTGGCTGATGCCGCCGACCCAGCGGTCCAGCGGAAACGCCGGGTTGCTTGCCATTGCGCGCACCGAGCCATCGCGCACGTCGAGCACCAACACCGCTCCGGCGGGAGCCTTCAAGAGCGAGAACCCCTTCGCGGCGACCGCCGGCGACTTGTCCTGGTGCGTGCGTGCCGCGCTTATCCCCGCGTCCAACGCCATCTCGGCGGCGTGCTGCAGGTCGGCGTCGATGGTGAGCGTGACGTCGTTGCCGACCGAACCCTGCTGCACCACGGTCCCCGACCCGACCTGCTTGCCGGTCGGGTCGACCTGCACGGTCTCGACCTCCGGCACGCCCCGCAGCACCGACTCGTACGCGGCCTCGATGCCGTCACGTCCGATGAGCGCGCCCGCTTGGTAGCCCTTGCTCTGCAGCAACTTCAGCTGGTCGCGATCGATCTCACCGACATAGCCGAGCACCTGGGCCGCGAGCGTCGGGTCCTGCAACTTCTGCGCCTCGGGATACTCGCGCACGGTCAACAGCTCCACGTGCACACCGGGATAGGCATCCTGGTTCTCGAGGATCGCGAGGCGCTTGTCATATGGGATGTCGAGCGCCACGATCGCCGGCTTCAGCACCGACTGCCGTGGGCTCTCGTAACGTGCGCGGAGATCGGAGAGTTGGAGCCCGAGCGTTTCCGACAGCTGGCCCAGCACGCGGTCGCGGGTCGAGCGCTTCAGATTGCGATCGAGCGTGATCGCCCACGCGGCGCGGTCACGGGCGAGCACGTTGCCGTTGCGGTCCAGAATGCGACCGCGCGGCGACTCGGTCTGCACGGTCCGCGTGCTCAGCGCGATCGCTTCGGCGCGCAGCTTCTGCTCGGGCCCCATCTGCAAGAACCACAAGCGCGCGAGAAGTGAGCTGAAGAGCGCCACGATGACGACGCCGACAATGCTCACTCGGACGCGGCTGTTGTCGCTCATCTCTCCGCTCCTGGCGCCTCGGGCACCGGATCGCTCGTGCCCGCTCGCTGCTCGGCGGGAGCCCCGCCTCGCGATGCTCGCTCATGCGTGAAGGAAGTGGGGGGAACCCGTCGGCACGCTAGTGGGACGGCGCGCCGATCGTGGGGTCGGGTCGTCGAGAGAGGCTGGAGCGACGCCCGCGTCAGCGAATCGACCAGGACGTGCGTATGTCGTCGGCGCGCCCGACGGTGCGGGTCACCGCGAAGAACACGAAAGGAGCAAGCAAACCGTCGTACAACGCTGCAATTGCGATCGTCTGGACGCCGTGGGTGCCCTTGACGTTCTCGACACCCGCGAGCACACCGATCCCGATCAGGATGAGCCCTCCGGCGAGGCCGCCGGCCACGCCCAGCACGGACGGCAGCCACCGCGGCGACCGCAACAGACCGCCTTCGATGATCCCGACGCCGTATCCGACGAGCGCGTAGGCGAGCGCGTCGAGGCCGAGTGGCGTCTCGAGGAACAGGTCGAACCCGAAGCCGGCGACGAAGCCGGCGATCGCTCCCGCCTCCGGACCATCGTGGTAGCCGACCGCGAGCGCCACGACGAGGCCGAGATCGGGCGCCACGCCTGCAATCCTCAAGTGCGGGAACACGGTGACCTGCACGAGCACGACGACGACGATCAGGGCGAGCATCCGCAGCGACCGCATCAGCCGCCCACCGTCGTCGTGGTCGTCGAGGTCGTCGTCGTCGAGCTCGTCGTCGCGGTCGTGGTCGTCGTCGTTTTGACGACCGGGCCTTGGCCTTGCAACCAGAACAGGACCGAGACGTCCTCGAGTGCACCGAGGTCGACGTACGGCCTGACGTACACGTTCCGACTGAACCCTCCCGGGAGGTCGACGACCTTGGTGACGCTTCCGACGAGCAGGTCCGGCGGGAACTTCGTCGACAACGGTGACGTCACGATCTGGTCCCCGCGAAGGACTTTCGCCTGCGGGTCGAAGTCGTCGACGAGGAGGTCGCGCGAGCCCCTCTGCCCGCTCGCGGTGCCCGTTGCCGCGCCCGACCCCGGATGCTGCGGCGCGCGCACACCCACTGCGAACACCGGGTCGGTGAGCACACGCACCTTCGCGAAGTTGCGGCCCACGTCGATGACCGTCCCGACGAGGTATCCGTCGGGGCCCACCACCGGCATGTCGCGTGCGATGCCGCTCTCGGTGCCGTGGTCGAGCGTCAGCGAGGAGTCGAAGTTGCCCGTGTCGCGACCGACGATACGAGCGTTGACACGCTTGACGTTCAAGAGGCTGTTGAGCCCCAACAGCTTCTTCAGGTCTTCGTTCTCGGCGAGCGCCCGTTGGGCGGCCCGCTCGGCGCCCTGGGCGATCGCGAGCTGCTCGCGCAGCTTGCGATTGTCACGCTTCAGGTTCGCCCCGTCGGTCACGCCGTGCCACCAGTCGCTGATCGGGGTGGCGACGCTGTCGACCGCGCCCTGGATCGGCGACACGAGGGTGTGCGCCGCCCGTCCCAGCGCGCCGAGCGGTCCCGATCGTCCGCCCCGGCTGTCGAGGGTGATGAGCGTCACGGCGGTGAGCACGAGGACGAGCAGCACGTAACGCCGTCGGCTCGTGCGTCGAGCGATGGCCATTGGCCGGTACTGATGAGCGGACGAGATCAGGACGTGCTTCAACACGTCGAAGTTCTCGAGGCACTGGCCGGAGCCGTGGACGACCGAGAACAGTGGGTTGTCGGCAATCACGATCGGCATGCCGGTCTCCGTCGAGAGCCGCTCGCGAAGGCCATGCAGCAGTGCGCCGCCACCGGTCACGACGATGCCCTTCGACATGATGTCGGCTGCGAGCTCCGGCGGGGTCTTGTCGAGCGTCACCTTCACCGAGTCGACGATCGCGGCGACCGGCTCCTCGATGGCGTCACGGATCTCGCTGGTCGAGATGACGATCGTCTTCGGGAGGCCGGTGACGAGGTCTCGTCCGCGCACCTCTGCATACAGCTCTTCCTGTAACGGGAACGCGCTCCCGAGCGCGATCTTGATCTCTTCGGAGGTGCGCTCGCCGAGCGCGAGCGAGTACTCCTTCTTCACGAAGTTGATGATCGCCTCGTCCAGCTCGTCGCCCGCGATGCGGATGGACTCGCTTGCCACGATGCCGCCGAGCGAGATGACGGCGACCTCGGTCGTGCCCCCACCGATGTCGACGACCATGTTCCCCGAAGGCTCGTGCACGGGCAGCCCGGCGCCGATCGCGGCCGCCCTCGGCTCCTCGATGATGTACGCCTCCTTGCGCGCGCCCGCCTGCTGCGCGGCTTCTTGCACCGCGCGCTGCTCGACGCCCGTGATCCCCGAAGGCACACAGATCACCATGCGGGGCTTCGCCCACTTGCGGGGATGCACACGCTGGATGAAGTAGCGAAGCATCTTCTCGCATATGTCGAAGTCTGCGATGACGCCGTCCTTGAGAGGACGGATTGCCTTGATGTGGTCGGGAGTCCGGCCGATCATCTTCTTCGCCTCGATGCCGACCGCGAGCGGACGGCCATCGCGCGCGTTCACCGCGACGACGGAGGGCTCGTCGAGCACGACACCGCGCCCGCGCACGTACACGAGCGTGTTCGCGGTTCCGAGGTCGACCGCCATGTCGCGGCCGAGCAATCCTGCGTAGAACGGTTCGTTCACGGAGTTCACGGTCTTCCGACGGCCGAGCGCGCCCAGGCTATGAGCAGGCGCCCTGCCGTTCCAGCCGCCGGGTCTCATTTTCGGTCGGTTCCGCGCGTTGCCCGCGGCGCATTCTGCGCGATCACGCGTCCCGCAACGGCCCGACTTGGCTGCCGGCTCGCGTGACTCACCGAGCGAGGCCGGGAAAGAACAGAGCGATCTCGCGCGCCGCCGACTCCGGACCGTCACTGCCGTGCACCAGGTTCTCCGTCAGCTCGATCGCCAGGTCGCCACGGATCGTGCCCGGCGCGGCATCGCGCGGGTTCGTCACGCCCATCAGCGCTCGCACGACCTTCCACGCGTCCGGGCCCTCCACCACCATCGCGACCAGCGGACTCCGCGTGATGAACGCGACGAGGTCGCCGAAGAACGGCTTGCCGTCGTGCTCGGCGTAGTGCTGCTTGGCCGTGGCCTCGTCGAGCCGGCGCAGCTCGCATGCAATGAGCTTCAGCTGCTTGCGCTCGAGGCGCGCGACGACCTCACCGACGAGCCCGCGCTCGACGCAGTCGGGTTTGCAGAGCACAAGGGTGCGATCAGCGCTTTCGGTCACGAGCGGGGCAGCCTACGGGTCGAGGCCAGCTCCTCGAAAACCGGGGGGTACACGCCCGGCTGCAGGGGCACGTCGACGCGTGCACCCGTCCACGACGACAGGTAGACGGCGTTCGCCAGCTCCACGCTCCTCGTGCCCTCGTCGGCACCGATCGACGAGGGTCGCTGCTCGGCAATGGCCCCCGCGAACTCCCGGTGCGCAGCCGCGAGCATGTCGAACCACTCGGTCTTCGCCCTGGGTACTTCGACGCGCTCCCACGCGACGGCTTGGACCGGGAACTCGTCGGGGCACTCGTCGATCAGCTGTTGCACGGGATCGTGGCGGGCGACACGGATGTCGTAGCCGTCCGCGAGCGTCACCGCGCCGCCCTCGCAGTACAGCTCGAATCGCTCGTGGCCGGCCGGTTCGTTCAGCGACGCGATGACGGTGCCGCGCGCCCCGGACGGCCATTCGAGCTCGAGGCTCGCCTCGTCCTCGACGTCGGCCCGGTGCGACGTGTTGCGCACCTGCGCGCGGACCCGAACCGGCATGCCGGCCGCGGCGACGAGCGCGTCGAGCTGATGGACTGCCTGACTCATCAGGACTCCGCCACCCGCCATGCGCCAGCTCGCGCGCCACGGGCTCACGTCGAAGTACCGCTGCGCGCGCAGCCAGTTCGTCGCAGTGACGTGCACACGCCGGAGCGCGCCGAGCTCTGCGAGCGTCGTGCGCATCGCCGCATAGCCCAGGTGGAAGCGGAATTGCAGCCCGACCACGAGCACGCGCCCACACGTGCGCGCATGCTCCGCGAGCGCGTAGCCCTCGTCACAGGTCGGCGTGAAGGGCTTCTCGCAGTAGACGTGGAGACCGGCGTCGAGCGCCTCGCGCACCAGGGCCCCGTGCGTCCCCGGGGGCGTGGCGATCACCACCGCGTCGCACGCGCCGATCGCATGCATCTCACGTGCGTCGGTGAACCACGGCACCTCGTGATCGGCGCCCGCCTTCTCGGCACGCTTCGCGTCGACGTCGCACACCGCCGCGAGCGTCGACGTCTCGAGCGTGCGCAACGCCCACAGGTGCGCCTGCCCGATCCCGTTGACCCCGCTCACCCCGACCCTCAACACGACGCCACCCCCGATGTGCGTGACGCACGGCCCGCAAAGGGCCGTCTACCACGCACGTTGCTCAGTGGACGAGAGCGGAGCGGGCAGCACCGACGACGTACAGCGAGCCGGTCACCACTATCCGGCCCTCCTCGGCGGTCGCGAGCAGCGCCGCCCCGACGGCGTCGAGGACGCCGTCGACCACCTCGACACGGTCCTCTCGCAGGCCGAGGTCGATCGCAGCCTTGGCGATGTGTGTCGGGTCGAGGGCGCGCGGGGTCGGGGGCCGGCAGCACACCAGGATGCCGTTGCGCTCCTCGGCGGCGAGCTCGTCCACGCCGAGCGCGACCAACATGTCGTGCGGGTCCTTCTCGCGCAGCAACCCGATGACGTAGGTGCCGGGAGCGCCGCCGAATTCCTCCTCGAGCGCGCGCCGGAGCGCCTGCGCGCCGGCAACGTTGTGCGCGCCGTCGAGCAGGATCAGCGGGTTGCGGCCGACGACCTCCAGCCGCCCGGGCGCCGTGACCCGCCGGAACGCGTCGGTCACGACCGCGCGTGGGAGCTCCGCGTCGACGAACGCCTCCGCGGCTGCGAGCGCGACGGCAGCGTTGTCGCCCTGGTACGCGCCGTGCAAGGGCAGGAACACATCGGGGTACTCGGCGCGGGTCGCGTAGAGATGGAGATGGCGGCCGCCGACTGCGAGGTCGTTGCGACGCGCGCCGAAATCGACGTCGCGGCGCACCACGCGCGCCGCCTCGCGAGCGGTGAAGATCGACTGCAGGTATTCATCGGTCTCACCGAGCACGAGCGTCGCGCCCGGCTTCACGATGCCTGCCTTCTCCGCTGCGATCTGTTCGCGCGTCGGCCCCAGGTATTCGACGTGGTCGACCTCCACGTTCGTCACCACCGCGACCTGCCCGTCGACGAGATTCGTCGCGTCCCAGGTGCCCCCCATGCCCACCTCGACGACCGCGACGTCGACCGCTTCGTCCGCGAACCAGCGCAGCGCGACCGCGACGAGGATCTCGAAATACGACGCCTCGACACCGATCTCCCGCTCGACCAGCATGGCGGCGTACAGGAGGTCGTCCAGCGTCGCGTCGTCGATCGGCGCGCCGTCGATCGTCATCCGCTCGTTGATGCGCTGCAGGTTCGGGCTCGTGATCGTGCCGACCCGGAGCCCGACCGCGGTGAGCAGCGCGCTCGTCATGTGGGCGGTGGTCGTCTTGCCGTTCGTGCCGGTGATCTGTACCGACGGGTACTCGGTCTCCGGCGATCCGAAATACCGCAGCAGCGTGCCGATGCGCTCGAGCGTGGGCGCGCCGCGTTCACGAGCCGACGCCGGCGTGTTGAGCCCTGCTTCCAGGTTGACGTGGCCCGCGAGCCACTCACGCGCGGGGAATCCGTTCACGCGTCGGTGACCGGCGCCAGTTCGACTTTCACCAGCAGCTCGGGCCCGACCTCGGTCTCCACGTCTCCCGTGATCTTGCCCGCCTCACGGACGTCCGAGCCTGCCGCGGCCAGTGCTGCGAGTCGTGGCTCGGTGTCGCGCACGACGACACGGTCGACCGGCGTGGCCAACGACCGCTTCTGCTCCGACTTCTCCTTGCGTACCGCACCGAGCACGTCCGCGGCGACCGTGAAGACGAGTGGGTCGGCGCCCTCGAGGCGCAGCGCGACGGCCTCCGGCCATGACGCCCGGTGCACCGACCCTTCCCGCCACCACGACCAGACCTCTTCGGTGACGTAGACGAGGAACGGCGCGAACAGCCGCAGCAGCTGCGACAGCGCGATCCGGAGTGCGGTTTGCGCCGACCTCGCCGCCTCGTCGCCGGCAACGCCGTATGCCCGGCCCTTCACGAGCTCGACATAATCGTCGCAGAACGACCAGAAGAACCGCTCGGTTCGCTCGATCGCGCGTGCGTAGTCGAATTGGTCGAGTGCCGCGGTTGCGTCGTCGACGAGTGCCGCGAGCGCCGCCAGCATGGATCGATCCAGCGCATGCGTCACCGCGGACGGCTCCTCGCCCGCGCCCTCCGACACGGTGAGCACGAACCGCGACACGTTCAGGACCTTGATCGCGAGCTTCCGGCCGATCTTGATCTGGCCCTCGTCGAAGGTGGTGTCCGTGCCGGGCCGCCCGTTGGCTGCCCAGTAGCGGACCGCGTCGGCGCCGTACTTCTCCAGCCACTCCATCGGCACGACGACGTTGCCCTTGCTCTTCGACATCTTCTTGCGGTCGGGGTCGACGACGAATCCCGAGATCGCGGCGTGCGCCCACGGCACGGTGCCGAACTCGAAGTGGGAGCGCACGATGGTCGAGAACAACCAGGTCCGGATGATGTCGTAGGCCTGGGGGCGGAGGTCCATCGGGAACGTGCGCGCGAAGAGATCCGGGTCGGAGGCCCATCCGGTCGCGATCTCGGGCGTCAGCGACGACGTCGCCCATGTGTCCATCACGTCCGGGTCACCGGTGAAACCATTCGGCTGATCACGCTGCTGTTCGGTGTACCCGGGCGGACAGTCGGTCGACGGGTCGACCGGCAATGCGTCCTCGGATGCGAGGAGCGGATCGTCGCGGATCACCTGGCCGCCGGCGTCGACCCGGTACCACACGGGAAACGGCACGCCGAAGAACCGCTGGCGGCTGATGAGCCAGTCACCCGTGAGCCCTTCGATCCACGACTCGTATCGCGCGCGCATGTACGCCGGGATCCAGTCCAGCTCCCGGCCGCGCGCGATCAGCGCAGCCCGGAGCTCCGGATCACGGCCGCCATTGCGGATATACCACTGGCGCGAGGTCACGATCTCGAGCGGGCGCTCGCCGCGCTCGTAGAACTTCACCGGGTGCGTGATCGGACGCGGGTCGCCGTCGAGCTCACCGGATGCGCGCAGTTGCTCGACCACGATCTTCTGCGCCTGCTTGACCGTCTTGCCCGCGATCTGCCCGTACGCCTCTTGTCCGGAGGCGGACAGCGCCTCCGGCGCGTCGCCCCGGATGCGTCCGTCGGCGCCGACGATGGCGCGGGTCGGGAGCTGCAGCTCACGCCACCACGTGACGTCCGTGGTGTCACCGAAGGTGCAGATCATGGCGATGCCGGTTCCCTTCTCGGGATCGGCCAGCCGATGCGCGACGACCGGCACGCGCGCGCCGTACAGCGGCGTCGTGAGCTCGGTGCCGAACAATGCCCGGTACCGCTCGTCGTCCGGGTGCGCGACCACCGCGACGCACGCGGCGAGCAGCTCGGGGCGGGTCGTGTCGACGAGGAGGTCGCCCGAACCGTCGGCCCGGTGGAACTGGAGAGCGTGGTACGCGCCGGCCGTCTCGCGATCTTCGAGCTCGGCTTGCGCGACCGCCGTGCGGAAGTCGACGTCCCAGAGCGTGGGTGCATCGGCTTGATAGGCCTCGCCCCGTGCGAGGTTCCGCAGGAACGCGAGCTGGCTCGTGCGCTGGGCCTCGCGACCGATCGTGGTGTACGTCATGGACCAGTCGACCGACAGGCCGAGCCGGCGCCACAGCTGCTCGAAGGCCTTCTCGTCCTCGGCGACGAGACGCGCGCACAGCTCCAAGAAGTTCGGTCGGGAGATCGGGATGACGTCTTTTCCGGGCTTGTCGGGCGCCACGAAGTCCGGGGCGAACGGCAGGTGCGGGTCGCAGCGGACGCCGTAGTAGTTCTGCACGCGCCGTTCGGTCGGCAGGCCGTTGTCGTCCCAGCCCATCGGGTAGAAGACGTTCCGTCCGCGCATGCGCTGGTAGCGGACGAGGACGTCGGCGTGCGTGTAGCTGAAGACGTGGCCGACGTGCAGCGAGCCTGAGACCGTGGGCGGCGGCGTGTCGAC
>DASQHW010000359.1:0-4633 GCA_035631895.1 Acidimicrobiia bacterium
CGTACGGGGACGGTCGGCACCGATGCAGGGACAGACGGCGGGATGGGGGGCGTCGGCGCGGTGTGCGGTGGTGCCGCAGCCGCGTGAGACTTCGGCACCGCATACGCGATGCGGGCGGGTGCGGGACGGATGGCCGATGCAGCCACGCGCGCGCTGTTCGCCGCGGACGCCATCATCCCCGCCAGCCCGATCGTTGCCGACACCGCCAGACTGCCCGCGAGCACACGTGCAGCCCCGGCGGGGTGGCCACGTTTGCGGCGGCGCGCCGGATTGGCTGCGGTTCGCTCAGTCATCGCGTTCCGCAGCCTTCGCAACGGCGCCGTCGTCGATTTCCTTCTCCGTCGGCGTGCTCGCCGGGCTGGCCGTGCTGTGTGCGACCGGCGGTGCAGACGGAGCCGGGGTCACGACCGGCACTGACATGTCGGGCGCGCCGACGGTGGCCGTCGTCGAGCGTGACGGTGCGGCATTCGACTCACCCGGCTCCGGTTCTGCGACAGCGGGTGGACGACCTGCGGACGTCGCAGGGGCAGTCTTCGGCCGCGTTGCCGGCGTGAGCCGCTCGGTGATCGGCTGGAACGAGCCGACGTGATCCGCGGCACGGGCGCCGAAGATGCCGTTGGCCACTGCGAACGCGGTGCTCGTCCCGAGCAGCGCCGCCGAGATGCTGATTGCCGAGACCATTGCTCGCTTGCGCGGAGATGTGCGGGTCATGACGAGACCGTACGAACCCCGAGGTGATCACAGGGTGCGAGCCGGGTTAGGACAGGGCAAAGCTCGCGGTATCTGCGGCGATGCCGCTTGGTGGCGGCGACGGCGGCAGCACCACGACCGCGTCGACGCCGCCGGTTGCCGCGACGTCGAGCCGTGCCGACCCGCCCGACGCCTCGGCGAGCCGGCGCACGATCGCGAGACCGAGACCGGAGCCGGCGGACGACTGCGTCGCGCGCCAGAAACGGTCGAACGCCTGCAGGCGAGATTCCGCGTCGAGGCCCGGCCCCTCGTCGACGACATGCACCTCGACACCCGATGGCGCGCGCGCCACGCGAACCGTCACCGTGGCGTTCGGTGTCGAGACCTCCAAGGCGTTGTCGAGAAGGTTGTCGACCACCTGCTCCAGTGCGCCCGGCAGCGCACGCGCCCATGCATGGTCGGGCGTCTCGACGGCGAGCGCGACGTGTCGAGCCTCGACGAGCTCGTGCCAGGCCTCCGCACGGTCGCGCACAACCTCGGCCACGTCCGTCGCGACAGCCGTGGACATCTCCGCATCACCGCGTTCCAGGGTGAGAAGCGCATCGACGAGGCGCCCCAGCCGGTCCAGCTCGGCGATCGCCGCGTCGATCGCCGGTCGTTGGGGCTGAGGTGTGGTGGTCTCGAGGTTCTCGAGCCGCAGGCGCAGCGCGGTGCGCGGGGTGCGAAGCTGATGTGACGCATCGGCGACGAAACGCTTCTCCGCATCCAGCACGTGTGTGACGCGGGTCGCCATCCTGTTGAACGTCAAGGCCAGATGGCGCAGCTCCTGTGGACCGTACGCCTCGTCGGCCCGGGTCTCGAGCTCGCCGCTCGCGAGGCGGTCGGTGGCCTCTTCGAGGCGCCGCATGGGTCGCGCAAGACTCCGGGCCACGAGGAACGCGACCAGGGCCACCGCGACGAGCACACCCAGGCCCAACAGTGTCAGCTGCGCCCACGCGCGACGCACTCTCGCGTTGAGGGTCGCGGTCGGATAGGTGATACGAACCGCCCCGCTGACACGCCCGTTCTCGGTGCGCGGCACGGCTACGTAGAGAAGATCCGTATGCAGGGTGTTCGAGTACCGCGTGCCGTCGACACGCTTGCCGCTCAACGCGTCCTGGATCTCGGGCCGCGTGGAGAAATCGGCGGGAGGACCATTCGGCGCGTCCGTGTCGAGCGTGCTTCTTCCCTTTGCGTCGACCACCACGACGCGCCCGCCGTTCTGCCGGGCGTAATCGAAGATGTGGCCCGTCGGAACCGGCATCGACGTCGCCATCACGTCGGCGTCGCGTTCGATCTCGAAGAGCAACCGGTCTCGCTCACGATGCGCGAACGTCAACCCCAGGGGAATGCCGAACAACGCCAGACCGAACAGCGTGATCGTGAGGTATGTGACGAGTAGGCGCCGCGTCATCTCGGATCGAAACGGTATCCGACGCCCCGTACCGTCGAGATCCACCTCGGATCACCGAGCTTCTTTCGAAGTGATGCGATGTGCACGTCG
The DNA here is from genome assembly GCA_035631895.1 of Acidimicrobiia bacterium. Lineage (GTDB taxonomy): Bacteria > Actinomycetota > Acidimicrobiia > IMCC26256 > PALSA-610 > DASQHW01. Next base: position 2,234 of record DASQHW010000359.1, read on the forward strand.
AGCGTCTTGGTCGGCCCCCACCAGTGCTCGTCCCATACCTCCTCGATGAGGCGCTGCCGGCGCACGACCGCACCCGTGTCTTCCGCGAGTTTGGCAAGAAGATCGAATTCCTTCGGGGTGAGAGCGAGCTCGTTGTCGCGTACCCAGACACGGCGTGATCGGCGATCGAGGCGAAGAGGGCCGATGACCTGTGGTTGATCGTCGACGCCGCCCTGTGTGCGTTCCACGGAACGACGAAGGACCGCGCGGATGCGGGCGATGAGCTCGCGCAGACCGAACGGCTTCACGACGTAGTCGTCTGCCCCGAGCTCGAGGAGCAGGACCCGCTCGAGCTCGGCACCACGCGCCGTCAGCACGATGATCGGTGTGTCACCGCGGGTCCGCAACGCCCGGCAGACGTCGGCGCCGTCCACGTCGGGCAGGCCCAGGTCGAGCAGGACGAGATCAATGCCATCGGCTTTCTGCAGGGCCTCGCCGCCTGTGCGCGCGACCGTCACATCGAAGCCGGAACGCTCGAGGCCTTCCACCAACGGTGTGACGATCGCTGCTTCGTCTTCGACGATGAGCAGAGCCGGACGGTTCGACGCGGTGGTCTCGTCGACCGAGGCTTCCGACACGGGCTCTTCTGTCCGGTTCATGTTCACGCAACTCCGATCGCCCGAACACCTGCGTACAGGCTCCCGCCGACCAATGGACGCCGGCCTCAGTGCTCGTGGAAGACGACGTCGATGCCGCGTGCGTGGCGATCGACCTCGCGCAGCGCCGCGGTAACCCGTACGGAGACCATACTCTTCGCGGCATCGTCGATCGGACCGGCGTGTTCGACCTCGGCGACGAGGGTTCCCTCGCGACGCGTCACCGTGACGACGGGCTCCGCCACGACCGCTCGACGATCGAGCACCTCCCGGAGCGCCCGGGCTGCAACCGTGGTGTGCTCGCGCAGGGGCGCATGCGCCGCGTGCTCGCATGCGGCGACGACCTCGAAGGTACGCCCCAGCCTCTCGACCGCGTATTCGTCGTAGGGGTTCAGCACCGTCGTGCCCGCAACCACCACGGGAATGTGATGGCGGAGCGCGCATGCCACGCCATCCTCTTGCGCCGCCGGTACCGACCGCGGACGTGCACGGACATCGAGCGCGACATCGACATCTGCCGCGTCGAGCGGACAGCGTTGGTTCTTCACGAGCGCGTTGCACGGAAACGCGGGGGCACCCGGCTCGTGGCATCGGAGCACGACATGGCCGGCGGCCGTGAGCTCCTCACGGGCGACGTCGGCAGCGCCTTGATCGCTCTCGAGCACGAGCACCTTCAGCTTTGCGGCCATCCGAGCTCCCTCGTTGTCAGTCTTTGCCGGCGTGGCTGAGCCGCCGGCCGGTGATCGCACCGTTGCTTATGCACATCCAGTGCGCCTTCGGACCGGACGCCCACGGGCTGAGCGGCAGCCGGGTGAACTCACGCAGGCGCACCGGGTCCTTTTCCTCGTGCGCGCGCCCGACGACGAGCACGCTCCATCCGTCGTGGTACAGGGGGTCGGCACCGTCGATCTCGAAGGCGACCTGGTGACCGGCCGCGGCGTAGAGCTTCGTTCCGGCATCGGTGCGAAAAACGATCTGCCGACCTGCGAGCGCGTAGTTCACGGGATACACGAGCGGCTGACCGTCCGCGACAACGGCGAGCCGGCCGAGATGGTGATCGGCCAACAGCGTCAGGCACTCATCGAGCTCGATCGGATCGAGGCGGGTGCGGATCTCGACGACCATCACACGCTCCCTTCGAGGTGCAGCGCGACGCGCAGCGCCCCTATCCAGGACATGCCGGACCACATCACCGCCGCGACGCAGGGAAGCGTGATCACGCCGAGCGGCCGATCCCTGCCGACGACGACGAGGGACCGGCGGCCCGATGCGACCATGATCATTGCGGCATGTTCGGCCGTCGTCGCGGGATGCACGAACACCGGGTCCGCCACGGAGACGTCCCACAGGGGTGTCTCGCCGCTCGCGCCGTTCGCCAGAGCGGCGACGATATCCCGCTCGGTCACCTCGCTCAGGGGGTCGGTATCCACCACGAGCGTCTCCGAGCACGTCTCGTTGAGCACGATCGCAACCTCACCCACCGAAACATCGGGCTGGATGCGAACCACCGGCTGGATGTCGAGATCTCCGACAAACGTGTGGGTGCTCTCCATGGACACAAGGGTCATCCGGTCGAGCGTCCGCAGCGAGGGTCGAAGGTCACCATGTGTCAGGGCACGACGATGAACGTCGTCACCATCCCGAACATGCCGCTGTCGCTCTCGGCGTGATTGAGGATGTGGCAATGGAATGCCCACACGCCGGGCTTGCCGTTCGCACCGAGGAAGTCGGCGGTCACGTGCACCACGACCGTGTACCGCTCCCC
>DASQHW010000360.1:0-1817 GCA_035631895.1 Acidimicrobiia bacterium
TGATCTCCCCGGTGATCCCGGGGGGCGCCACTCGGCGACCCAAACGGATAGTCAGCCGACGACCCTGAAGAAGAACTGCGCCACCGCGGCGGCCAGGATCAACACGAGCAAGCCGGCGAGCACCAAGCTCGTGCCCCATCTCATTGCGATTCTCCTTCCGGCGTGACGATGGTGACCGCGTGGCCGGCGCGGAGCTTCAGCTCCGACGCAGCCGACCGCCGGTCGAACGCGAGCGTGCACATGCCGTAGGCATCGACGAGGATCACGAGCTCGGACGGCTTCGCCTCGGCGAACGTGTACGCCCAGCGTGCGCGGCGCTCCTGCGCACCGACGCGTACCCCGACGACGCCACCCGGCTCTACGCCCCGGACGGTGAGCTGTTCCGGAGCGACGTTCAGCTGGCAGTTGCCGTAACGATCGACCCACAGCACCTCGCCGGTGATCGTGCCGTCGTCCTGTTCGTCGGGCAACGGCACGAGGCCCGGCGCGAGCGTGGCGGGATCGACCTCGGGCCCGAGCGTGCCGACGGCAACCCCCGCAGAGAGGTGGGCGGCGGCAGGCGCCATGACGTCGCGGCCCGCGAACGTCGGACCCGGAGCCGGGAGCTGGTAGGCCTCGTTCTCGAGTGCGACGACGCGCCGGGCACCGCCGAGCATCGCCACGGCCGGTGCGAGAAGCCCGTTGTCGGGCCCGACGAGCAGGCCCCCTTCCACCTCGACAGCGATGCAACGCCGGTCCGTGCCGACGCCGGGGTCCACGATGGCCAGCACCACGCCGTCGGGGAGGTACTGGATCGCACGGACGAGCGCGAGCGCGCCCGCGCGCACGTCGAACGCGGGGATGTCATGGGTGATGTCGACGATGCGCAGCTCGGGCACGACATCGAGCATCACCGCATGGCACACACCGACGAACTCGTCAGTGCGTCCGTAGTCGGAGAGGAACGAGACGAAGGGAGGACGCGAAGACGACACCGCCTCCGACGGTACCCGTCGGATATCGCTGAAGCGGAGCCGGCTACCCGGCTTGTGTGTATCGGGAGGCGAGGTACGCGTCGACGTCCGGCTCGGAGACGCGGAACGACCGGCCGACTCGCACGGCCGGCAACTCACCGGCCTTGATGAGCCGGTACACGGTCATCGAGGAGACCCTCATCAGATCCGCGACTTCCTGCACTGTCAGAAAGCGCGACTTGCTCAAACCGTTGCCCACGCGGAGAACTCCCTACTCCAGCCCAGGCACGAGCGTACGCCGGTGCGCTCGAAGTTGTCGAGGGTCAACTCCCGTGGAGTGTGGGAAGTCACATTCTGGGAGGACTCGGACGGGATTCGCGGGGCTCGAGCACGGTGAGCAAGCTCGCGTACGCCCGGGGCGCGCGATCCGTCCGCAGCGGCACGACGGTGCACCGCTCGTGCCGCGCCGCGGCCACCGCGAGGGCGCCGCGATCGAGTCCCGCCAACATGACCACCTCGACGCCCGCTTCCCACGCGACCTCGGCGAAGGGGCCGTCGCCGACCACCAGCGCGGGGCGCGGCAGCACGAAGAGCAACTCGCGTGCGGCCTGGCCGTCGGCAGTCGCGCAGATGGCATGGCCGTCGGAGACGGTGGCAACCCCGTCGATCCAGCGCAGGAAGCGCGGCGTGCGACCGTCGATGCGGAGCGGCCCTACATCGGCGAGATCCGGCACGTCGGCTCCGGCGGCACGTGCGATGCGCGCGAACGCGAGATGCAGAGGGAGCAGCGAGGCGGGCGCGCCGGTCGCGACTGCGACACGCCCGCCGGCGTCGCCGATCACTTTGACCCGCTCGACCGCTCGA
>DASQHW010000361.1:0-3088 GCA_035631895.1 Acidimicrobiia bacterium
ACAGCAGCGCGGGCTCGTAGCGCTCGACCAGCTCGCGGATCTGCGGCCGCATGAGCGCGTCGACGTAGCGCTCCTGATCGGGATACTCGCTGTGGGCCCAGTCGAGCAGCGAGTAGTAGCAACCGAACACGTGGTCGCGCCGGCGAACGGCATCCGCGAGCTCGGCCACGATGTCGCGCTTGGGGCCCAGCAGCATCGAGTTGCGCTTCGTATGTGCGGTGTCCCACCAGCAGAAGCCGTCGTGGTGCTTGGTGACGAGCACGAGATACCGCATCCCCGCGTCGTCGAGGAGGTCCGCGTACCAGTCCGCGTCGAACGCCTCGTACGTCAGCTCGGGAATGAAGTCGTCGAAACGCCGGGCGTCGAAGTGCTCCTGGTGCCATGCGACGACCTCCGGGAGCGGGCACGTCGGGTGCAGCACGACGTCGGGTTTGGGCTCGAGGAACGCCCAGTACCAGTCCGCGTACTCGTGCACCGGCGCGAAGGCAGGCACGGTCGCGATGTTGGAATGTACGAACATGCCGTAGCGGCTCTGACCGAACCAGCCGGGAGCAGTCACGCCCGACAGTCTGCACTACCGTCGGCAGCCACCGTGCGTAGAGGGCGTCCCGAGGGAGCTGTGATGTCGCGACGCGGCGACCAGGTCGTGATCACCAACCGCAAGGCGCGCCACGAGTACTTCGTGCTCGAGACCTTCGAGTGCGGCGTCGTGCTGCGCGGCGCAGAGGTGAAATCGATCCGCTTCGGCCGTGCCAACCTCCAGGATGCCTACGCACGCGTGGAGGACGGCGAGGTGTGGCTGTACGGCATGCACGTGTCGCCGTACGAGTTCTCACGCGGTGACCTCGATCCCGTCCGGCGGCGCAAGCTCCTCTTGCATCACAAGGAGATCATGGAGCTGACGCGCGCGACGGAGGAAAAGGGCATCACGCTGGTGCCGCTCCGCGTGTACTTCAAGGACGGGCGCTGCAAGGTCGAGATCGCGATCGCGCGCGGAAAGGCGCGATACGACAAGCGTCAGGCGATCGCCACACGGGACGCGCAGCGGGAGACCGATCGCATCCTCAAGGAGATGCGACGGCGTTAGTCGCCGCCGACCGCCACGGGCTCGCGCTCGGGTTGCAGCTCGACATGACGCCCTTCGACGTTTACGCGCGGTAGCCATTCGAGGGCCTTCGGGAACCACCAGTTGCGGTCACCGAGCAGCTCCATCGTCGCCGGCACGAGCACGAGCCGCACGACGGTCGCGTCGATGAACACCGCGAACGCGAGCCCGAAGCCCACGAGCTTCAGCACACGCATGTCGGAGAGGACGAAGCTCCCGAAGACGCAGATCATGATCGCGGCCGCGGCGGTGATCAGGCGCGCCGTCTTGGCCAACCCGTGCGCCACCGCAGTTGCGTTGTCACGCGTGCGGTCGTATTCCTCCTTGATGCGCGAGAGAAGGAAGACCTCGTAGTCCATCGACAGGCCGAACACGATCGCGAACAGCATCATCGGGACCCACGCCTCGATCGGGCCCTCCTTGCCGATGCCGACGAGGTTCTTGACCCAGCCGTTCTGGAAGATCGCGACGATCACGCCGTACGAAGCGCCGATCGACAGGAGGTTCATGATCACAGCCTTCAGCGGCACGAGAATCGACCGGAACACCAGCATGAGGAGCACGAAGCTGAGCAGCAGGATCGCGACGAACATGTAGGGCAATCGTTGGCCCAGCGTGTCCGCGAGGTCGACGCCGATCGACGTCTGCCCCCCGACTTGCACATGGAGCCCGGAACCTCGGGTCGCGGCCGGCACGACGGAACCTCGTAAGCGGTGCACGAGCTGCGTCGTGCTCTGATCCTGCGGCGAGCCGATCGGGTCGACGGAGATGAGCGCCGCCTTGCCGTCCGGGCTGGGAACGACGGGGCTCACCTGCGCGACGCCGGGAGTCTGCCTGATCGCGTCCGCGACGTGTGTCATCGCGGCGAGATCCGCCTGCGAGCCCAGCTTGCTCACGACGAGGAGCGGACCGTTCGATCCGGGGCCGAAGCCCTGGCTCAACAGGTCGTACGCGCGCCGAGTTGTGAACTTCGTGGGATCGTTGCCGGCGTCGGCGATGCCGAGCCGCAAACCGAGCGCAGGGATCGTGAGCACGACCAGGATGATGAGGCCCACGGCTGCTGCCGGTGCCGGCCGTGCCTGCAACGTGCGACTCCAACGCGCCCAGAACGTGCCCTCCACCGAGCCGCGGCTGCGACGCGCGCCCGGCAGCGAAAAGCGGTCGATGGTGTGCCCAACGAAGCCGAGCACGGCCGGGAGCAGCGTGACCGCCGCGGCCATCACGAACAGCACCGCGAGCGACGCGCCGACGGAGAGGCCCCGAATGAACGACACGCCGATGAGAAACAGCCCGAGCAGCGAGATCACGACGGTGCCGCCGGCGAACAACACGGCGCGCCCGCTGGTGTCGATCGCGTGGACGACCGCCTGCTCCGGCGTGGCACCCTCGTGCAACGCCTCCCGGTAGCGGGTGCTGATGAACAGCGCGTAGTCGATGCCCACTCCGATACCGATCATCGCCGTCACCTGCGGCGCAAACGAGGGGATGTCGAGAACTCGGGCGAGCAACTGCACGATCGCGAGCCCGATGCCGATGCCGAACAGCGCAGTCATGATCGGGAGGCCCATGGCGAGCAACGATCCGAACGCGATCAGCAGGATGAAGATCGCGGCCAGGACGCCGACGAGCTCGCTGGCCGGCTGCGTCACGTCGGTGAACATCGAGCCGCCCAGCTCCACCTGGAGGGTCGGCGAGTTCGCGCGCGCGGCGATGCCGCGCATGGCCGACGCGACGTTGACAGGGACGTCGTTCGACTGCACGTCGAAAAGGATCTCCGCCCGCGCGATCTTGGGATCCTTCGGAGCGCGGAACCGCGCGCCACCCGGGTCGTACGGCGTCGTGATCGAGACGACGTGCGGCTCCTTGCGCAGCTCGCCGACGACTCGCTCGAACTGTGTACGCACGTCCGGGGAATTGACGTCTCCTGCGCCTCTGACGCGGACGACGACGTCTCCCGTGTCACCTTTGCGCGCGAAGTCCTGC
>DASQHW010000362.1:0-2441 GCA_035631895.1 Acidimicrobiia bacterium
CACGAGACGCACCGCGATCCGTGTCGCGATGCCCATGGTGCCCTCGGAGCCGACGAAGCAGCCGCGCAGGTCGTAGCCGGGCACGTCGGGCTCGAGCCCACCGAGCCGCGCCACCTCGCCGTCGGCGAGCACGGCCTCGACCGCCAGCACATGCGCGGACGTCACGCCATCGGCAAGACAATGTGGGCCGCCCGCGTTCGTCCCGACGTTGCCCCCGATCGTGCAGGCCTGCTGCGACGAGGGATCGGGCGCGTAGTGCAGCCCGAGATGCCCGACCGCGCGCGAGAGGTCCAGGTTGAGCACGCCGGGCTGGACCCACGCGACCCGTTGATCGGGATCCACCTCGAGCACGCGATTCATCTGCGTGGTGACGATCACCACCGGGTCCTGCAGGGGAGTCGCGCCACCCGCGAGGCCGGTGCCGCTCCCGCGTGCGACGAACGCCCGGCCATGACGGCGGGCGATGGCGACCGCGGCGGCGACGTCGTCGGTCGACCGGGGCCAGCACACCGCGAGCGCACGTCCGGCGGTCACACCCGCGTCACGCGCGTACAGCGCGAGCTCGAGCGGCTCGGCGCTCGCGCGATCCGCGCCCAGTGCCCTCTGCAGATCGTCTACCAGGGCGTCATCTACTCGGTGAGAGTGCGCGATGTCGCGGAGCCTACCGACTAGGTTGCAACCTCATGGTCGGAACGACGCGCGAGTGGATCACCGTCCCCGTGGCCGGCAAGGACAAGCGCCAGTGGCAGATCGACGTGACGTTCCTCGCGTCGTCGTGGCGCTGCATCTTCGGGCAGGGATGTCAGGGCGTCTTGACCGAACCCGCCCCCGAGCTCGTCCACGGGTGTTGCTCGTACGGCGCGTACGAGTCGGAGAAGAAGGTCAAGGAGAAGGTCGAGAAGCTCGCCAAGAAGCTCGGTGACGACGAATGGCAGTTCAAGAAGATCGGCCTCGAGCGCGGGGTGTGGAAGAACGCCGGGAAGGGTGAGTGGCAGACACGCCTCCACCAGGACGCGTGTGTGTTCCTCAACCGCCCGGGCTTCGAAGCCGGGCCCGGCTGCGCGCTGCATCAGCACGCGATGCGCACCGGTCAGCACTTCAGCGACACCAAGCCGACGGTCTGCTGGCAGCTTCCGCTGCGCGCCGTCGACCGCGAGGAAGAGGACGAGTCGATCACCACGATCCTCACCGAGTTCGGGCGCGACGGCTGGGGCGAAGGCGGCGAAGAGTTCGGGTGGTGGTGCACGGAGGCAAAAGAGGCGTTCACCGACTCCGAGCCGGTGTACCGGTCGATGGAGCCGGAGCTCCGCAAGATGCTCGGTGACGCCGTCTACGAGGAAGTCGTGAAGTACATGGACGTGCGGATGTCAGCGGGGCCGCCGCCGCTGCCCCACCCTGCGGTGGTGCCGGTGTCGATGGGCCGCACCCGGCAACGTCGCCCGTAGCCCGGACGAGCTGCGATGGCGCTCTTCTCCTTCGAGGGGCTCACGCCCCGGGTGCACGCGCGCGCATTCCTCGCGCCGACCGCGACGCTGGTCGGTGACGTCATCGTCGAAGAGGGTGCGTCCGTCTGGTACGGCGCAGTGATCCGCGCGGACTACGCGCCAGTGATCGTGCGACGGAACGCCAACGTGCAGGACAACGCCGTCATCCACGGGCCGCCCGGCCTCACCAGCGACATCGGGCCGGGGGCGACGGTCGGGCACAACGTGGTGATCCACGGCGCGATCCTCGAGGAGGAGTGCCTGGTGGCCAACGGGTGCGTCGTCCTGGACGGCGCCACCATCGGCGCCCGCGCGCTCGTGGCCGCCGGCTCGGTCGTCGCGGCGGGCTCCAAGATCCCGGCCGGCAGGCTCCCAGCCGGCGCGCCCGCCGTCGTCAAGCGACCGGTGAAGGGCACCGGCGCCGAGCTGTGGGTCGACGTGAATCCCGGCGCCTACGCGGAGCTCGCGCAACGCCACCGCGCCGGCATCCGTTTCGTCGACCGGCCGGACAACGGGGACTGACCGCGGCAGCGACGCCAAGAGACAACGACGAGAAGGCGGCCATCTCAACGCGCCGAGACGCCGGCGCCACCGTCGACGACGAGCACCTCGCCGGTGAGCCACGACGACGCGTCCGAGAGCAGGAACAACGCACCCGAGGCGATGTCGTCGGGAACACCGAGGCGTCCCAACGCGTGCGCGCGTGCCATCGCCGGTTCGTTCGGCTCCCATAACGCCCGCGCCATGTCGGTCTTGACGAGACCTGGTGCGATGGCGTTGACGCGCACGGTCGGTGCGAGCTCCTGCGCGAGCTGTCGGGTCATGTGGATCAGCGCCGCCTTCGACACGTTGTACGCGCCGATGAACGGACCGGGGCGCATGCCACCGACCGACACGACGTTCAGCACGACACCACCGTGATCCTTCATGTAGCGGTGCCAGGCGGCACGTACGAAG
>DASQHW010000363.1:0-2920 GCA_035631895.1 Acidimicrobiia bacterium
GAGGTCGTCCGGCACTCGTTCGCACGCCCTCATGAAGCATTGACGGGGCCGCTCTCGGGGCATCGACCATCCCCAAGGACCGGCTTGACGGGGCCGTTATCGTACAGGACACGGATCGAGGGACGCCGGGGGGCGCCGGTCGGAGATCCGATCACAGGCGCATTCCCTGCCCGAAAAGTGAAGGATTGATAGGTGGCGAAGGAGCGAGTGGAGCGGGACGAAGAGGATCTGGTTCGGCTCTACCTCACGGATATCGGGCAGTACCCGCTGCTGACCAAGGATGACGAGGTCCGGCTCGCGCAGGAGATCGAGAATGGCAACGCTGCGCGCGAGCACCTGCAGGCGGGCAAGGGCCTCACGCCGGCGAAGAAGCGTGAATTGCGCCGGGCGTCTCGCCATGGCGAGTACGCCCAGCAGACGTTCGTGCAGTCGAACCTTCGCCTGGTCGTGTCGATCGCGAAGAAGTACCAGGCGTCGGGCCTGCCGCTCCTCGACCTCATCCAGGAGGGCAACCTCGGCCTGATGCACGCCGTCGAGAAGTTCGACTGGCGCAAGGGCTTCAAGTTCTCGACGTACGCGACGTGGTGGATCCGCCAGGCGATCACACGCGGCATCGCCAACACGGGCCGCACCATCCGCCTGCCCGTGCACGCCGGTGACACGCTCGCCCGTCTGCAGAAGGCTCGTTCGCGCCTGGAGCTCAAGCTCGGCCGGCCTGCGACGCTCTCGGAGCTCGCCGCCGAAGTGGAGATGCCCGAGGACAAGGTCACCGAGGCGTTGCGATTCGCGGCCGAGCCGCTCTCGCTCTCGGAGCCCTTGCGCGAAGACGGCGACGCCGAGCTCGGCGACATCGTCGAGGACCGCTCGGCGGAATCGCCGTTCGAAGTCGCGGCGACCGCGCTGTTGCCCGCCGAGATCGAGAAGCTGCTCGCTCCGCTCGACGAGCGCGAGCGGCAGATCCTCGCCTTGCGGTTCGGGCTCGACCGAGGTGAGCCCCGCACGCTCGAAGAGGTCGGCGAGTACTTCAACCTCACGCGTGAGCGGATCCGCCAGATCGAAGCCCGCGCCATGTCGAAGCTGCGGCACCCGAGCGCCGACACCGGCGCGCGCGACCTGCTCGCCGTCTGACGCTTCGCGCAGGAGTGGCCGCCAAGGGCCGCACGGACAGATGATGCACGGGTGCAACGCGTGGGGCGCGCTGAGCGTCTGGAACCCGTGGCAGCGGTTGTTCCACTCGCGCGCCTCGACGTGCGCGCCGAGGCCCTGCTCGATCGCCTGTACCGGGAGCACGCCCCGGGAGCACTCCGCTTCGCGGTCATGCTCACCGGAGACCGGCCGCTGTCGGAAGATCTCGTGCAGGAAGCGTTCGTCCGCGTTGCCGCCAAGCTCCATGTGTTACGCGACCCGTCGGCATTCAACGCCTACCTGACGCGCGCGGTCGCGAACCTTGCGAAGTCGCACTTCCGGCACCAGGAGGTCGCGAAGCGACATGTCCGTGCCGTCAACGCGTCGGCGCTCATTGTCGATCCGGTCGACGTCCCGACCAACGACGCGGTACTGATCGCCCTGCGGACGCTGCCGATGCAGCAACGTGCGGTGCTCGTTCTTCGCTACTACAACGACTTGTCGCAGGAGGAGATCGCGCGGGTTCTCGACTGTCCCGTCGGCACCGTGAAATCACAGATCTCCCGTGCGCTGGCGCGGCTGCGCAAGGAGTGCGCTGATGCCTGACGCGCTCGAGCGGCATCTCGCGGCAGGGTTGCAGGCGGTCGCCGGCACGGTGCCCGACGATCTCGCTCCGCCCCCCGGCTTGGAGCAGCGCGTCGCGAAGGTGCGCAACCGACGACGCGGTGTGACCCTGTTGGCGGCGCTTTCGGCCGTCGCCGCCGTCGTGATCGCGGCCCTCACGATCGCTGCGATCACCGGGCCGGCGCCGGCGCCGAACCGGGTGGACGTGAGTGGTCCCGGCTCGACCGCGGACCCGCTCGTCGCAGGCACCGTGATGCTCGATTCACGCGCGTCCTTCGTCGTTGCGGTCGGTGCCGACGGCAGTCAAGTCGCGACGCTCGTCAATGCGGCGCGGGGCGTGATCGTCGACGCGCAGCTCACGAGAGACCACCGCTGGCTGTGGTACCTGTCGGTCGCGAAGACCAAGCAAGCCGGTGCCGAATGCGGGGAAGTGGTCCGGGCGGACATCATGCGTGGAACCTCGACGATCGTCGCGCACGCGGTGTCATTCGCGATCAGTCCCGACGGGACACGGCTCGCGCTTGCCGGAGGCGGTGATGGTGCGGGGCCGGCATGCCTCTCGCTCACCGGTGCAGCAGCCCGAGCCAGCGTCGTCGTGACCGACCTGGCCTCGCAGGCGCGCTCGACCTGGACGGACGAGGTGGGTCCGCGCGTCACTGCGTTCAATCAGATGCGGTGGTCGAACGACGGCCGGTCGATCGTGACGCGCATCTGTGCGAAGACGTGTGCGTCGCTGGTCGCCTACGACGTCCCCGCCAACCTCGGCGCGCCGCTCCACTCCCGCACCCTCGACCGCTCGGGATTCCCGGGCGAGACGCCGTCCGCCGCATTCGGCCCGGACGGCAGCCTCTTCGTGTTGGAGAGGAACGTCGCCGCCGACTGGAGGGACCACGTGCAGAGCCTTGTGGTCTATGACGCGGCGACGTTGGCGCATCCGACGACGGAGCTTCGCGTCGACTTCCATTGGGACCTGAAAGAGGTCGTCCCCACGGAGGCCGGAACCTTCGTCGTCGTAACCGAACGCTCCGAGACAGGTCAGGCCACAGGTCCGACCGCGTTGTACCGCGTCGAGCACGGCAACCTCGTCGCCGTCAAGAGGTTCGCCGACTTCGGCGTCGTCACGCCCGTGTTCTCACGTCCGTGAGCGCGCTCCGGCGGGCCGACCGGCTGG
>DASQHW010000364.1:0-3980 GCA_035631895.1 Acidimicrobiia bacterium
GTTCGCCTATCTCGCGTTTCTCGCGGCGCGGACCGAGCACGTGCGGCTGGGCACGCACGTGTTCAACATCGGATTGCGGCACCCGTTCACGACGGCGCGGGGAGTGCAAACCGTCGACCTGTTGTCCGACGGCAGATTCGAGTTCGGTATCGGAGCGTCGTGGCTCGAAGAGGAGTGGGACGCGACCGAGCTCGACTTCTCGACCCGCGCGCGGCGCGTCGACGAAGCGGTCGACGTGTGCAAGCGTTTGTGGACGGAGGACACGGTGAGTCACCACGGCGAGTTCTTCACGTTCGACGACGTCGTCTTCGAGCCCAAGCCGGTGCAGAAGCCGTGGCCGCCCATCCTCGTCGGGGGCGAATCACGCGCCGCGCTACGCCGTGCCGCACGTCTCGGTGACGGCTGGATCGGCATGGCGCACACGCAGGAGTCCGCCGCCGCGCAGATCGAGGCGCTGCGGTCGCTGCTTACCGAGAACGGACGCGACCCGTCGAGCTTCGAGGTCGTTCTGGGCGGTTCTGTCGAATCCCGTGAGGATGTGCGCCGGTGGGAGGCGCTCGGGGTCACACGCATGATCGTGTCGCCCTGGCGGCGTTCGCCGGACGCGGTCGAGGGCCTTCGCCGTTTCGCCGACACGGCCTTCTGATCGAGAGGGCTTGGTCGGCGCCAGGTCACGGCCCCTCGGATTCGGCCTCGCCACGAGCGCCGCCGGCAACTAACGTGACTTTCGTCCATTTGGGGGCGGACGATGGTGGGGGGCATTGTGAAACCTGTTCGATCTTTGGTCGCGGCCGTGGTGTGCGCGCTCGTGTGTGTCGTGCCGAGCGCGACAGTCGTCGCCGCGACGCCGTCGGTCAGCGTGACGGACCCCACCGGTGACGTCAAGCACGGGAACACCATCGTCGCCCAACCGGCCGCGGACATCGTGTCGGCGTCGTCCGGCGCGGACACGCACGGCTCGGTGTTCACCGTCACGGTGCAGGCGGTGAACAATCCTCTCACTGATCCGAACTGGGTCCACAGCGACACTGGCGTCAAGTGGACCATCGACGTGAACTACGACAGTCACGTCGACTACGTCGCGTCCTTGTATCTCGCCAATGGCAGTCTGCAGGCCAAGATCGTCGATGGGGCGCTCCTCCCCAAGTTCGTCTGTTCCGGTACGGCCGGCTACGACGGAACGAGCACGTACACCGCGAGCTTCCCGAGCAGCAGTTGCCCCCATCTCCAGAGCTACCAATGGAGAGCGGAGATGGACTACGACCTCGCGTCGAGCAGTCCGCCGAACGTCGTCACAGACGTCGCGCCGGACGTCACCGGCGCGCCACCGACGCCCGCGCATCGCACGGGGTATTGGATGCTGGGCGGCGACGGCACGCTCTACGACTTCGGCAACGCGCCCCATTACGGTCCGGTGCCTCTCCACGGCACGTTCGCGGCGGCGTTGACCGCGCGCCCCGACGGCACGGGCGTGTGGGTCGTCGACTACCGCGGTGACGTGTTCGCGTACGGGCAGGCGACGTATCAGGGTGGCGGTCCGGCGTTGCGGCCGGGAGAGTTGGTCACGACGATCTCGGCAACGCCGAGCGGGCACGGCTATTGGTTGTTCACGACCCTCGGTCGCGTGTTCAGCTACGGCGACGCGAAGCCGCACGGGGACCTCTCGCACCTGGCGTTGTTCGGCCCGATCATCGCGTCGGTGGGCATGCGCGATGGCAACGGCTATTACATGGTCGGTTCGGACGGCGGCATCTTCGCGTTCGGGAGCGCGCGGTTCTACGGCTCGATGGGCGGCCACCGGCTCGACGGCCGCATCGTCGGCATCTCGCCGACACTGACGGGCCATGGCTACTGGCTCGTCGGCCAGGACGGCGGCGTGTTCTCGTTCGGCGACACGAAGTTCCGTGGCTCGATGGGTGGCAAGCCGTTGTGGCAACCGATGAACGGCCTTGTCGCGTTCGGCGACGGCTATCTGATGGTCGCGTCCGACGGCGGTGTCTTCGACTTCTCGAGCAAGCCCTTCCTCGGAAGCCTCGGCGGACACAAGCTGTCCGGCCCCATCATCGGCATCACGGCATTCACGACGTAACTCCCCGTCGCGCGTGACGCGCTTGCTGCCGGCGTGCGGTGCGCGCGTCCGGCGCTTCGCTCACGGCCCGGCGTCCGGAGACGCGTGCGCTCCGATCGCGAGCCGTTCGGGATGGGCGGCGAAGTCGCGGATCGAGCCGGTGTGGCGCATCGCCACCTCGACGACCCCCGGCTGCATCGTGTGGCACACGCCGATCATCGAACCCGGAAGCTGGTCGGCAACCGGCACGGCGTCGAGGTCCATGCCTCGGCCCATCCCGATGTCGCAGCCGCGTCGCAACGTGATCGCGCGTTCGGCGCGCTCGGGGTCGAGCGCGCGGTCGGCCCATCGCATGAACCCGCCCTTCCAGGGGGCGGATACGAATGGCGCTTCCGGCGCGACGAGCCCCTGCCAGTCGACGTCCCAGACGAGATCCAGCGTGCCGTCGACCCACAGGCGAATGCGTGTCGCGCCGGTCGCCCGGTCGCGGGCCGGGACCTCGATGTCGTACACGCGCCGGTCGCGGCCCGCGGCCGCGTGTGTGATCGCGTAGCACGCGGCGTCGAACTGGTGCGTGCAGTTCAGTTTGGGATCGGTCCAGCGGCCGGCCGCGGTGAAACGCCGCTCGAGCGGCATGTTCGCCAGCTTGCGCAGTGGTTCGGCTGCGGCCGGGCACGTCGACCACGGCCATCGTTCCGACTCGGCCTGCACCGACTCGACCCGCCGGCCGTCGTGCCGCAGGGTGATCACGAAGTGATGGAAGTCGTCCTCGAGGTCGCTGACGACGACGCCCGGTTCGACCGTCGTGATGGCGATGCGGCGGCGGTAGACGTCGCCGTCGAGATCGAACTCCTGCCGGGAGTGTGACATCGGCGTCAGGTTAGGGGAACAATGTATGGACGCAGCGAAGCGAACGAACGCAGCGAGGGAGCCCCGTGACTTCGACGGTACCGGTAATCGACTCCGACCAGCACCTGTACGAGACGCGCACGACGTGGCTCGACCACATCGATCCCGCGCACCGCGACGACGCGCTCCGGATCACCGACGACGAGCTGGGCTATCCCTGGCTCACGTGGGGGAGCCGCCGGATCAGTCCCGTTGACGTGCAACTTCCGGGAATGACGTCCGAGCTCGGCGAGCGGCGGGAGCGGATCCGCGCCGGGTTGCGTGCGGAGACGCGCTACGACGACGACCTTCCGCGCGAGTACTGGGAGGCCTCGGCGCGTGCGGGCCGGCTCGCGGAGATGGGTGTCGACGAGTGCGTCGTCTTCCCGAACTTCGGTCTCTTGTGGGAGAGGACCCTCGACGCGGAGCTTCCCTCGCTGACGGCGAACATGACAGCGTGGAACCGATGGTGCGCGTCGGTCGCACGCGACGGACGCGGTCAGGTGCACCCGGTCGCACACTGCACGTTGCGCGACCCCGCGTGGCTGCACGCGGAGCTTGCGCGCCTCGAGCAGGACGGCATCAGGCTCGCGATGATCGCGCCCGCGCTCGTCGCCGGCCGGCCCCTTTCGCACCCGGATCACGACGAGCTGTGGCGCGCGTTCGTCGATCACGGCGTCACACCGTTGTTCCACGTCGCCGACCAGCGCCGTCCGTTCGACGATGCGTGGTACACGGCACCCGACCAGTCGTTGGTGCCACCGCTCGAGTCGGTCTTCTTGTGGACCTCGGCCGCGCTCGCGTGCACGGACATGATCCTCAACGGAGCGCTCGACCGTCACCCGGACCTCCGGATCGGCATCGTCGAGCTGAGCGCCGTCTGGGTGCCGCTGTTCTTGATGATGCTCGACGGCGGCGCCCAATTCACCGAGAAGCTGAACGGGCGCCCGATCGTCGAGCTCTCCATGAAACCGAGCGAATTCTTCCGCCGCCAGGTGCGCGTGTCGTCCTTCTCGTACGAGCT
>DASQHW010000365.1:0-6234 GCA_035631895.1 Acidimicrobiia bacterium
GGCTTCGTCGCCTTCCCGTTCTTCTTCCCTGGCTGCTTGATCGCCTTCTTCGGCTGCGACTTCTTCCCGCTTGTGGTGGTGGGAACCGAAGCGCTCGGGTGACGTTCCTTCGCAGTTTGTGCCTTCTCGAGTGACGCCTCGAGCGCGGCAACGAGATCGAGCACCTTGGCGGGGGCCTCGACGACGGGCTCGGCAACGATCTCTTCGCCGGCGGCCTTGCGCTCGATCAGGTCGAGCACCTGGATGCGGTACTGGTCGTGGAACTTCTCGGGCTGGAACTCGTCGACGGCCAGCGACTCGACGAGCTGGCGCGCCATCGTGCGCTCGCGATCGGTGAGCTCCACATCGTCGTCCGGCAGGAGCTCGTCGCGTGGCAGCACCTCGTCGGCGTAGCGCATCGTCTCGATGACCAGCATCCCGTCCAGCGGGCGGATCGCCACGAGCCGCTCCTTGCTGCGCACGATGATGCGGCCCAGCGCGACCTTGTTGAGCTCGGTCATCGCGTCGGCCAGCAGCTTGTACGGCTTCACGCCTCGCGCGTCGGGAACCAGGTAGTACGGCTGTTCGAAGTAGACGGGGTCGATCTCGTCGAGGTCGACGAACTCCTCGATGTCGATCGCGTGGCTGGCCCGCGGTCGCAGGGCCTCGAGCTCGTCCGGCTCGACCATCACGTAGCGGCCCTTGGAGATCTCGTAGCCGCGCTTGATGCGGTCCTGAGAGACCTCTTCGCCCGTCTGTTCCGACACCTTCTTGTAGCGGATGCGCGCGCCGGTGCCCTCTTCGAGCTGGTTGAAGCTCACGTCCTTGCTCTTCGTCGCGCCGACGAGGCGGACGGGCACTTGCACGAGGCCGAAACTGATCGAGCCGGTCCAAATGGCACTGGGCATGTGACGAGGCTACCAAGCAAAGAACCGCAGGTGAGGGCCCTGTAGAGGTTCGACACGCTCACGCCGGTGGCGGCCGACACGAGCGCGCCCCTGCTCGGGAAGGTGCCTTCGCGCCTACCCGCGGCGACGTGGAGCGGGGCCGAAGACATGTGGCTTCCGCCGCCGCTGCACACTGGCGCTGCACATAGCATCCGCTCCCGATATGCCGACGAAAGGCCAGGTCGTCGAGATCGAGGGCCGCCATCTCACGCTCTCGAATCTCGACAAGGTCCTGTATCCGTCGACCGGGTTTCGCAAGGCCGACGTCATCGAGTACTTCCGTCGCATCGCACCGTGGCAGCTTCCGCACCTTGCCGGACGACCTCCGACGCTGGTGCGCGCGCCGGACGGCCCGGCCGGCCCACGCTTCTTCGAGAAGAACTGTCCATCGCACCGTCCGGCGTGGATGCACGTCTTCGGCGGGCACGAGGCCACCGGAGGCACGAAAGGATGCCTGGTCGAGGAGGCGCCGTCGTTGATCTGGCTCGCCAACCTCGCCGCGCTCGAGCTGCACACCCACCAGTGGACGGTCGAGGACCCGACACACCCGACGGCGATGGTGCTCGACCTCGACCCCGGTGAGCCCGCGACGATCATCGATTGTTGCCGTGTGGCACTCCAGCTGCGCGACACGTTGGAGAAGCTCGGGCTGCAGGCGGTCGTGAAGACCTCCGGCGGGAAGGGCCTGCATGTCTCGGTGCCGATCGTCGGATCGAACGCAACCGACGCCGAGACGAAGACATTCGCGCTCGCGCTCGGCCAGTTGCTCGAGTCACGTGATCCCAAACGGGTGCTCGTCGACATGACGAGGGCGAAGCGCCCGGGCAAGGTGTTCGTCGACTGGAGCCAGAACGACCGGCACAAGACGACGGTGTGCGCCTACTCGTTGCGGTTGCGTGAGCGGCCGACGGTCTCGACGCCCGTCTCGTGGGACGAGATCGGCGATGCCGAGGACCCCGACGCACTCGTGTTCGAAGCACCCGAGGTGCCCGGGCGAGTAGAAAGGCTCGGCGATCTGTACGCCGACTCCCTCACACTGCAACAGGAGCTTCCGGACCTGTGAATCTCGACGGCAAGGTCGCGATCGTCACCGGCGCGTCCCGCGGCGTCGGCGCCGCGACCGCGGAGCTCCTCGCGCGACGCGGCTGCAGCGTGGCGTGTGCCGCGCGTGCAACCGCGGCATCCCCGCTTCCCATCCCGGGAACGATCGACGACACCGTCCGGCGGGTCCGGGAAGCCGGTGGCAACGCGATCGCGGTACCGACCAACCTGGCGCGCGACGACGAGGTCGACCGGATGGTGGCGACGACGGTCGAGCACTTCGGCGGCGTCGACGTGCTCGTCAACAACGCCGCGATCACCTTCCCCGGTGATCTCGACATGGAGATGAAGCGCTTCGACCTCGTGATGCAGGTCGACCTGCGTGCGCCGCTGCTCGCGATCAAGGCCGCGGTCGCCTCGATGCAGGCACGCGGTGGTGGGGCGATCGTGAACGTCTCGTCGGTCGCGGGGCTCAACTACATCCCCGGCTTGATGGCGTACGGCATGGCGAAGGCCGCCCTCGAGCACCTCACGGTGTCGGCGGCGCACCAACTCCGGCCATTCGACATCTCGGTCAACACGTTCCGCATCGACGTGCCGGTCGCCTCCGAGGGCTTCGTGTTCAACATGCCCGACGCGGACCATTCCGACTGGGAGCCGTCGGAGGTCGCGGCGGAAGGCATCGTCTGGATGCTCGAGCAGCCGCCCGGCTACACGGGGCACAACGCCGGGATGGCGCGCCTGCGCGCCGAGCACGGCATCATGCCGTCACGCGCGTCCCGTGCCCACCGTCAGCAGACGAGTCTCGTCACCGAGACGCACCTGCGCCCCCTCGGGTGACACGACCGTTCTTGCGACATACGACCGCGCTTTTTGTCGCCGCGTGTCGCAAGAAACCTCTCTACGAGAGGCGCTCGATGATCATCGCCATGCCTTGGCCGCCACCCACGCACATGGTCTCGAGCCCGTAGCGCTTGTTCTCCGTCTCGAGGCCGTTGATGAGCGTCGTCATGATGCGGGCGCCGGTCATCCCGAACGGGTGCCCGAGCGCGATCGCGCCGCCGTGCACGTTGAGCTTCTCCAACGGAATCCCCAGATGCTTCGCCGAAGGAATCACCTGGGCCGCGAACGCCTCGTTGATCTCGACCAGGTCGATGTCGTCGATCGTCATGTTGGCGCGCTTCAGCGCCTGGCGCGACGCCTCGATGGGGCCGAGACCCATGATCTCGGGGTTCAGCGCGCTCACGCCGGAGGCGACGATGCGCGCGAGCGGCTTCAGCCCGAGCTGGCTTGCTTTCGTCTCGCTCATGACGACGACCGCAGCCGCGCCGTCGTTCAGCGGGCACGCGTTGCCGGCAGTGACGGAGCCTTCGGGACGAAACGCCGGCTTCAGCGTCGCGAGCTTCTCGACGGTCGTGCCCGCGCGAGGCCCGTCGTCCTTCGTCACCACCGTGCCGTCGGGGGTCGTGACCGGCGTGATCTCCCGTTCGAAGAACCCGTTCTCCTGGTGCTCCACCGCCAGCTGCTGCGATCGCGCACCGAACTCGTCCATCTCCTCGCGCGTCACGCCCTCGGCCTCCGCGACGTTCTCTGCGGTCTGCCCCATGGCGATGTAGACGTCCGCGAGCCCGGTCGCAGGCGCCCACCTGGGCTGGCCGCCCTCGCTGCGCTGCTTGGTGCGCTCGCGCGCCTCACGGAACTTCTCGTTCGGCGGCCCTCCGTCGGCCATGCCGTTCATGAAACGGCTGACGGTCTCCACGCCACCGGACACGAACACATCGCCTTCGCCGGCCTTGATCGCGTGGGCGGCCATGCGGATCGTCTGGAGTGACGACGAGCAGTAGCGGTTCACGGTCACGCCCGGCACGTCGACGCCGGCCAGCAGGGCGGAAACCCGTGCCACGTTCGTGCCGGCCTCGCCCGCCGGTTGCCCGCAGCCCCAGATGACGTCCTCGACCTGCGCCGGGTCGAGCTGGGGCACCTTGGCGAGGACGGCGTCGATGATCAGCGACGAGAGATCGTCGGGCCGGCATTCGACGAGCGACCCCTTGTTCGCGCGCCCGATGGGCGTGCGAGCGGTAGCGACGATCACGGCTTCGGGCATGTTCCCCTCCGGGTCAGGGCGAGCAGGGGTCAACCTACCTCAGGCCCGCGGCTGCCAGCCCTGCCCAACCAGCACCGCCGCGAGATCACCGACGTGATCCATCGCGACATCGCCGGAGTCGGCGAGATCGCCGTCGCTGTCACCGGCTTCGCCGAGCAACGTGACGAGCATCTCGACGATCTCGATCGAGTCGACGCCCAGGTCTGCGATCGGCGTCGTGAGCTCGATGTCGGTCCGCGTGCCGAACTCGCGGTGCAGGTACGCGGTGATGGCCGCGCACGCGTCGCCCAGAAGCACGGGGTCGACCGCCGGGCCCGAAGCTTCAGTCACGCGCCAGGCCGCCCAGCATCTCGAGCTCTCCCCGGGCCATGCCCTCCGCCGCGCGCCAGCGCTGCTTCTTCCCGCTCGGCGTCTTGGGGAGCGAGCCCCGCTTCACGAACATGAGCGCGCGGGGCGCAACTCCGACGTCGCGCACCACGGCCGCGCGGATCTCGCTCGCCGCGTCGCGAAGATCTCCCGACACGCAGTTGGCGCGTGCGGGCTCCATCAGTACCGCGTACTTCCCGTCGTCGGTCGGCACCGCGATGCAGCTCCCGAGGCGGACGGCCTCATGAGCATCGACGATGCGCTCGACGTCACCGGCGTTGATGTTGCGACCGCCGATCACCAGCACGTCATCCATGCGGCCGATGACCGCAAGCTGGCCACCGTCCACGAACCCGAGGTCTGCGGTTGCGAACCAGCCGTCCTCGGTGAGCTCGAGCTCCCGTCCGATGTACCTCCGCAGGAGTGAATCGCTCGAGATCTCGATACGCCCGATGTCTTCGGGCGCATCTCCCTGCACGCGCACCTGGACGCCCGGAAGCGGCGGTCCGTTCATCACGATCTCACGCGAGGCGTCGTCTCCTTCTGCGCACGGCGCCCATGTCCCGCGCGCGAGCGCATCGCCGTCGACACGCATCGATGACCACGGCCGGTCGGGCGGGAGCAATGTGACAGCCAGCGTCGCCTCGGCGAGCCCGTATGCAGGGCACAGCGCGGTGTCCGAGAGCCCGTGCTCCGCATACGCCGATTCGAAACGGCGCAGGGCCTCGGCGCGATTGACCTCGCCGCCGAGGATGCACGTGCGGAGCCGGGACAGGTCGAGGCGCGACGAAGGCATGCGCCGGGACACGAGCTCGAGCGCGAACAGCGGCGCGGCCGTGACCTCCACACCGAACTCGGAGCATGCCTGCAGCCACACGCGTGGGTCGCGCAGGAAGTCCTCCGGACGCAGCAGCACGAGGTTCGCGTTCCGCCGCTGCGAGCTCGCCGCGACGATGCTCGTCAGGAACATGCCGATGAGGCCCATGTCATGACTGAGCGGGAGCCACGAGAGCGAGGTCGTGTCGTAGCGGGGTTCGATCGCCGAGAGGATCGCCAACGTGTGCGCACCGATGCCCGAGAGCGACAGCTCGACGCCCGCGGCCTGTGCGGTCGTGCCCGAGGTGAACTGGACGAACCGACCCTGGCTGCCGGCATCAGCGCGCGACGCATCGCCGGTCATCGCTTCGTCGAAGGTGAAGACCGGGACGGTGAGCTCGAGGTCCTCGATCATGGAACGGTAGACGGGGTCCACGAGAAGGCAGGCGGGCTGCAGCTGTGCGCACGTCCACTCGATCTGCGCCCGGTACCGCTCGATCGAGACTCCTCGTCCGGGTGGCTGGAGCGAGCCGACGGTCGCACCCGCGCGCCAGGCGCCGATCAAGGTGCTCGCAAAGCCGAAGCATGTCGACGCCACGACGGCGACGATTCCGTCGACTCCCGCGTGATCCTGCACCCATCCCGACGAGCGAGCCGACGCGTCCCACAGGTCGGCGATCGGCCGCGGCGCACGGTCCTCCGCGAGGAACTGCACAGTGCCACCACCGCTCGCCGATTCTTCGATGAGGTCGAGGACGGTCACCGCCGCGGTCACCAGATCAACGGCATCGCGGCGGCGCTGAATCCGGCGGCGCCTCCGACGAGCAACACACGATCCGAAGGCCGGATACGGCCCTCCTGCACCGCGAGGCTGAACGCGATCGGGATGCTCGCCGCCGCGGTGTTGCCGACGACCGGAAGCGTCAGCTCGCAACGCTCGAAGGGGATGCCGGTCAGCTCGGCGATGCGGCGAATCGCGCG
>DASQHW010000366.1:0-1766 GCA_035631895.1 Acidimicrobiia bacterium
GCCCGGCTCGGTCATGAGCAACGGCCGCGAGCGCACACCGGCTTGCGCGAGCGACTTCGCCACAGACTCGTGCACGACCGAGGCGTACTCGTCGATGGTCGGCGGCGCGTCGTCGGCCACATAGCGCACGCCCAGACCGCCCCCGAGATTCAGCTCCCCGACCGCCGCACCTGTTTCCTCGATGGCCTGGATCACACCGACCATCTTGTCTACCGCGCGTGCGAAGTCGTCGAGCCGGAAGACATGCGAACCGATGTGGCAGTGCAGACCGGCGAACGTCGCGGCTTCACCTTCGATGATCCGGCGCGCCGCAGCGAGCGCGCGATCCGGGCTGAATCCGAACTTGGAGTCCTCACTGCCGGTTTCGATGTGCTCGTGTGTGTGCGCTTCCACACCCGGCTTCACGCGCACCTGCACCCTCGGCGACGGCAAACCTTCGGCGACGAGCGCCTCCAGCCGCTGCACCTCTTCGTCGGAGTCGACGACGATCCGGCCCACACCGTTGGCCAGCGCGGCTCGCAGCTCCTCGACGGATTTGTTGTTGCCGTGGAAGACGATGCGCCCGGGCGGGAACCCGCTGCGCAGCGCCACGAACAGCTCGCCTCCGGTGGCGACGTCGAGGTGCAGCCCTTCCTCGTGCACGAGCCGCGCCATCGCAACGCAGAGGAATGCCTTGCTCGCGTACGCCGCGCCCTCGCCGAATCGTTCGCGGTACGCGCGGCAGCGGTCGCGGATCTCCGTCTCGTCGTATACGTAGCACGGTGTGCCGAAGCGCCGCGCGAGCTCGGTGACGCCCACGCCGCCGATCGACAGCTGCCCCGCGCCGTCGACCGTTGCCGACGCCGGCAACAGCGAGAGATCGAACGCCGTCATTGTGCTCCGTCGCCGTCGGTGTCATCGAGTCGCGCCATCTCGTCCGGCGCATGCACACCGAGCAGTGCGAGCGCGTTCGCGAGCCCGATGCGACACGCCTCGGTCAGCCAGAGGCGCGCTTGCGTCAAGTCCGCGTCCTCCGAGAGCACGCGGCAATCGTGGTAGAAGCTGTGGAACACGCGCGCGAAGTCGCGCATCCAGGTAGCGATCTTCTGCGGTGCACGTGCCTCGGCCGCTTCGTGCACCACGTCCGGGAACACGGCGAGCGCCCGGAGCAACTCATGCTCGCGCTCGTCGGCGAGCAACGACAGATCGACGTCCCGGAGCGACCGTCTCTCGACGCCGGCCGCGGCGGCCTTGCGCGCGATCGACGCGATCCGCGCGTGCGCCATCTGGACGTAATAGACCGGGTTCTCCATCGACTGCTGTGTCACTGCGTCGAGGTCGAATGTCTGCGCCGAGTCGATGCTGTGGAGAAGGAACGTCATGCGGGCGACGTCGGGGTCGACACGGTCGAGGATGTCGGCGAGCGTGACGATGTTCCCGGCACGCCGTGACATCCGCACCTCGCGGCCGTTCTCCATGACCTTCACGAGCTGTCCGAGGATGATCTCCGGCTCACCGGCCGGAAACCCGAGCGCTTCCATACCCGCCTGCAGCGACCTGACCTGGCCGTGGTGGTCGGCGCCCCACACGTCGATCAGGTGCGTCGAGCCGCGCCGGTACTTGTCGCGGTGATACGCGAGGTCATTGGCGAGGTAGGTGGTCGTGCCGTCGCTCCGCACGAGCACCCGATCGCGCGAGTCACCGAAGGCGGTCGAGCGCAGCCATCGCGCGCCGTCGCGCTCGTAGACATGGCCGCTCGCCTCGAGCTGCGCGAGGACGTCCGCGAC
>DASQHW010000367.1:0-3389 GCA_035631895.1 Acidimicrobiia bacterium
CACTGTGACATCCGCTTGCAACTCGATGTCGCCGACGGGGATCTGCATGCTGTGCTGCAGAGCGGTCATGTGATCTTCTCCATGTCTCCCGTCCGGTCTCGCCGGACGGGTGGTCATACCCCCTCTGTACGTGGTACCACGAGGACGGGCGCAGTGCTCTCTCGCACGAAGTTGGCCGCGACGCTTCCGAGAATCGCTCGCGCGAGCCCGGTGTGCCCCCGTGAACCGACCGCGACCAACGCCGCCGGATCCAAGAGCAACGTGTCGCGCAGGCCGGACACCGGACTGATCGGGTCGTAGACCGCTTTGGTCCCGAGACCGGGAGCGCTGTCGCGAAACAGTGCCGCCACATGCCCGAGGAACTCGTCGATATCGCCGTCGGGCCCGAATGTCCGGTGGACGGGACCGGGACCGAGCGGGGGCGGTACGTCCTCGGCGACCGTCAAGACGGTTGGCGGTTCGCGCAAGAGTGCCGACATGCGAAGCGCGTCCGGCAATACCTGCACGGCCGACGGCATGTCACCCACACAGATGACGACACCCGAGCCCGCGCGCGCATCGATGCGCTCTTCGTCGTACGCGTGACCCACCACCACTACCGGCTCCCGGCGCCTGCGCAGCACTTCGGTGGTCACCGACCCGACGATCGCCGCGCTTCGTCCGCGTCCGTGACTTGCGAGGCACGCGATCGCGACGCTGCCGAGGTCGCGCAGCACAACGTCGATCGCGTCGGCCGGGTCGGGATCGACGAGCACGTCGACGTGGACTGTCAACCCATGTGGACGCAGTCCCCAAAGCTCAGCCTTGCGGCCGTCGACGTCCTCCTCTTTCGACACCGCGCTCAGTAGGAGGAGCGCCGCGCCGAGCCGGCGCGCAAGACGTTCTCCGGCGTGGACTGCCCGGACGGCGAACTCCGAGCCGTCGAGCGGCACGACGACGGTCTTGATCCGCGTCGGCGCGAGATCGTTCATACGGCGACGTGTTCCGCGACCACACGCGAGTGCTCGGTGATCGCGCGCTCGTGCGCCGCGTCGCCGGACGCACCCGCCTTTCGGTCCTGGAGCTCGTACATGCCGGTCGATCGGCCGTAGACGACGAGCGTGTCGCCGGCCTCGAAGGGCGTGCCGGTCGGCGGCACACCGACGTAATGGCCGTCCCGCCGGCGGATGCCGAGGACGACCACGCCCTCCTTCGCGAGCTGCACGTCGCCGACCCGGCGCCCACAGAGCCACTCGTCGGCGTCCACCGTGAACTCCGTGATCGAGTAGTCACCGGAGATCTCGAGCAGCCGGACGTAGTCGTGCACGTCGAGGTCCGTCCAACGTGTCAGCACTCGCTCGATGAGCTGCGAGAGACGGCCCTCCACCCAGTCGCTCGACGCAAGCACCCACAAGACGACAAGACCGGCGAGGATGATCGTCGCGCGCAACAGCGGCTGGTACCCCGAGGTGTTGACGAACGACAAGAGCAGTGCGGAGATACTCGTGACGACTCCTCCCGTGGAGAGCAGCATCAGGCCGAGCACGATGTTGCGGCGGACCGGGTGGTTGACGATGTCCTCCGACTCGGTGGTCGTGAAGCCCACACCCGAGAAGGCGGACCGTGCCTGGAACCTCGCGGTTTCATGGGACAGTCCGGTAGTACGCAGCGCAACGGTCGCCACGCGCGTCACCAGCAGTGCGATGAGCACGAAGGCGAGGAGCGAGACGACACCGATCATGCCGCGCCGGCAGTCTCCGCCGGGTTGTCATGGGTGATCACCAGGTCGCCCTCACGGAACTCCACACGGATCACCGCGCCGTCGCGGATCTCGCCGCCGAGCAGCGCCCGGCCGATTCGCGTCTCGACCTCGTGGGCGATGAACCGCCGCAGCGGACGCGCACCGTAGACGGGGTCGTACCCCTGCTCGGCGATGAACCGTCGTGCGGGCTCCGTCACTTCGAGGGTGATGCGCCGGTCGGCCAGGCGTGCGCGGAGCTCGTCGAACATCAGGTCGACGATGCGTTCGATCTCCTGCTCGGTGAGCGACTTGAACAGCACCACGTCGTCGACGCGGTTGAGGAACTCGGGCCGGAAGTGCCGGCGTAGCTCGCTCATCACGAGCGCTCTCGTATCGGGTTTGATCTCTCCGCTCGGTGTCACGCCCTCGAGCAGGTACTCGGAGCCGATGTTCGACGTCATGATGATGACGGTGTTCCGGAAGTCGACGGTGCGGCCCTGCGCGTCAGTGAGGCGGCCGTCGTCCAGCACCTGGAGCAACGTGTTGAACACGTCGGCATGTGCCTTTTCGATCTCGTCGAAGAGCACGACCGAATAGGGCTTCCGCCGCACGGCCTCGGTGAGCTGGCCACCTTCTTCGTATCCGACGTAGCCGGGCGGCGCGCCGAGCAAGCGGCTGACCGTGTGCCGCTCCTGGTACTCGCTCATGTCGATGCGCACGAGGTTCTCGTCCGAGTCGAAGAGGGCTTCCGCGAGGGTCCGCGCCAGCTCGGTCTTGCCGACTCCGGTCGGCCCGAGGAAGATGAACGAGCCGATCGGCCGGCGCGGGTCCTTGATACCCGAACGGGCCCGGATGATCGCGTCGGCGACGAGTTGTACCGCCTCGTCCTGGCCGATCACGCGCTCGTGCAAGATCTCGTCGAGGCGAAGGAGCTTCTCGCGCTCGCCCTCTTGCAGCCGGCTGACGGGAATGCCCGTCCAGCGGGACACGATCTCCGCGATCTCCTCTTCGGTCACCTCTTCGCGCAGCAACGGCCGGCCGTGTTGCTTCGCTCGCAGCTGCTCCTCCTCGGCCTGGAGCCGGCGCTCGAGCTCCGGCATTTGGCCGTGACGTAGCTGGGCCGCGCGGTTCAGGTCGTACGCCCGCTCGGCAGCTTCGGCCTCCTGCCGGACTCGCTCGATCTCCGCGCGCAGCTCCTGCACCTTCTTCAAGGCCTGACGCTCCGCCTCCCATTGGGCGCGGAGCGCGTCGGCTTCGGCCCTGGCGTCGGCCAGCTCCTTGCGCAGCTCTTCCAACCGCGCCCTGCTCGCAGGGTCGTTCTCCTTCTCGAGCGCGGCTTCTTCGATCTCGAGCCGCATGACGCGCCGCGTGCGCTCGTCGAGCTCCGCAGGCATCGAGTCGATCTCCGTCAGCAACATTGCGGCGGCCTCGTCGACGAGATCGATGGCCTTGTCGGGGAGGAACCTGTCCGAGATGTAGCGGTGGCTGAGGACGACGGCGGCGACGATCGCGCGGTCCTGGATCTTCACGCCGTGGAAGACCTCGAGGCGTTCGCGCAGGCCGCGGAGAATCGAGATTGCGTCCTCGACCGACGGCTCGTCGACGAGCACCGGCTGGAAGCGCCGTTCGAGCGCGGCGTCCTTCTCGATGTGCTTGCGATATTCGATGA
>DASQHW010000368.1:0-3143 GCA_035631895.1 Acidimicrobiia bacterium
TCGATCTGACCGTACCAGTTGGGAAAGGCGCTGTTGATGTACGCCCAGCCATCGTCGTTCTGGTACGGCGGCACCGGCACGCCGTTGGCCAGCGGGAAGAGCTGGGTGACTCCGCGAGGGTAGTATCCGCCCTCGAGCGGGTTGGTCGCGCCGTTCCAGACCACCGCGAAAGCCGGCACGTCGTTCAGGAAGAGCACGTTCCCGAGCGCGACGGCGATCGTGCTCGCCGCCGACGCGTACTTGTCGGCGTCGGCGTCGCCGATGTCGTAGAGCAGCAGGGAAAAGTCGCGCAGCCCCTTCCAGGCCTCGGCGTTGTCCTCCGTGTACGCCACCAGCGGGAAGTCGTTCGGATCCTGGAAGACGTGCACCAGCCCGTTCGACATCATCGACGCGAGCAGGTTGTGGTCGGCGACCGCCTTGAGCTGGGCGAGGTGCGCGTTGAGCCACGCGAGGTCGCTGGAGACGTTCACGTACCGGACCGCGAGCGAGAGCAGCGAGGCGGCGTACGAGTCGTCGCTGTCGGCCTTCACCAGCTGCGGCGAGGCCGCAGTCGGCTGGTTGACGTCCTGGATGTTCCAGCCCGGCAGCACGTTGGCGAGGTACACCTCGACGTGCGCGCGGGCGTACTCGGGGAAGCGGCCGGCGAACCCGAGCAGCCCGAGATTCGCGAAATACCAGTTGATGGCGTCCGCCGCGGGATTGATCATGAACGCGCCCGCGTACTTTCCGCTCGTCAACCGGGCGGCGGCGATCGGCTGCCACGGATCCCACCCCGAGGAGGTCACCTGGATCGTGATCGATCCGGAGAACGTCGCGCCGGTCTCGTCGGTGCCCTGGACGGTCAGGCGGTGCGAGCCCGCCTGCGGCCAGAGCGTCGGCAGCACGTTCGCGATGTTTCCCGACGACGCCGTCGCGTGCCAGGCGGCCGTTCCGTCGACGAAGACGTCGACCGCTCTCGTCACGTGGCCACGGGCCGCGAAACAGGCTGCGCGCATCGAGACCGGCGCCGCGACGTTCGCGTTCGCCGCAGGCGCCGAGATGTTGCAGCCCGAGATGACCGCGACCGATTGCGTGATCGCGGCCATCGTGCCAGCGCTGTCGGTGACGGTCAGCGTGACGCCGAACGTGTCGGCGAACGTGTAGTCGTGGGTGGCGAAGGGTGACGCGGTGTCCTGCCACGTCTCGTCGCCCCACGACCAGCGGTAGTTCACGATGCCGCCCGTCGAGCCGGATCCGTCGAAGCTGCAGGAGAGTCCCGAGCAGGAGAACGTGAATGCCGCAGTCGGCCCTGGTCGCGAGTTCGACACCGCGACCGGTCGTGTGACGGTGTCGAATGCGCCCGTCGAGTCCGTCACCGTCAGGCCGACGTAGAACGTCGCCGCAGACGTGTAGGTGTGCGTGATCGCCGGCGAGCTCGTGTCGGCGGTGGTCTCGTCGTCCCACCACCAGTGGTAGTTGACGATCGCACCCGCGGAGGGGCTCGCGTCGAAGCGGCAGGAATGGCCGGAGCAGGAAAACGTGAAAGCCGCGGTTGGACCGGCGCGCGCAGGACCGGCGATCGCGGCGGCCAGCACCAGGACGAGAGTGGGGCGGGACATGGCGTGCGAACGTGCGCAGAGGGCGGCGGCACGACCAGTGGCGAAACTCGTGCAGCGCGTTGCTCGCCGGGAAACGCGTCAGCAGGCGACCTCGACGTCGTCGTCGCGCCGTTCCAGCTCGGTGAGCGCGCGCCGCAAGGCGGCGACGAACGCCGTCTCGAGCCGCGCCAGCATGGTCTCGCTCTTGCACGCGAAGTGCATCTCGGCGTGATCGTTCCATCCCTGCACGCGCACTTCGACCACCGAGCCGCGCTCGACGTGCAGCGACGCGGCGAACGCGGGCCCGTAGACGAGCTGGTCGGACCGCGCGGCGAGCTCGAGCGCGATGCCGATCGTCTGCGACTCGTGCCCGTTGCGCCGCGCCGCCATCGGGCAGTCGTCGTCGACCGGCACGTACTGCCCGCCGACGTTGTAGACCGGCCGGATGAACGGGATCGACCGCAGCCGCTCGGGCGGCACCGGCTGCGGCCCGAGCTGTTCCGCCAGGCGCGGCGAGGCGTAGAGCGACTTGCGGCAGCTCCCGATCCGCGTGACGTGCCAGTTCGACGGAAGCCGCGCCGGTCCCAGCAGGAGCGTCGCGTCGAACAGGTTCGCCGGCGCCAGCGTGCGCACCATCGAGGGCGGCAGCTCGAGGCTGCGGATCCTCACGTCCGGCGCCGCGACCGCCATCGCCGGCAGCATGAAGACGTTCATGTACGAGGGCGCCGCGACGGTGACGACGGGCGCGGCGCGCTGGTCGACGGGGCCCATCTCGCGCAGCCGCGCGACGATCTCCTCCATTCGCGGCGCGAGCCGCGCGCCCGCCTCGCTGAGCTGGACTCCTTGCGCGCTGCGGCGAAGAAGGCGCGTCCGGAAATGGGATTCGAGGCGCCCCACCGCCTTGCTCACCTGCGAGGGCGTCACCATCAGCTCGCGCGCCGCCGCGCTGATCGACCCGATGCGGTTCACGACCAGGAATGTGTCGATGTCGGCGAGACGCAGCTCGGGGTCTCGAGCCATCACCAGCCCTCGGCGCAAAAGACGGACGACCGACCCGCCTATTTCCGGGAGGATGCCGGACGGCCCCGCGAGTTCCCTTACTGGGTCGTCACCGCGTGGGTCACGCTCGCCGTCCGATTGTTGGCGTCGGTCACCGTCAGCGTGACGCTGAAGGTCCCGCCAAACCCGTAGACGTGCTTTGCGGTTGCGCCGGTCAGGTCGGTCGTCGTCTCGTCGTCCCACCACCAGTGGTAGCGCACGATCGGGATGCTGCTGGCCGATCCCGACCCGTCGAAGGTGCAAGTGCGGCCCTTGCATCCGAACACGAACGCCGCGCTCGGCCCGGCCGCCGTGCTGACGGCGCTGACCGAATGCGTCACGGTCGCGCTGTTTCCGCTCGAATCGGTCACGGTGAGGCTGACGTTGAAGATGGCGGCGAACGTGTAGGTGTGCTGGACGGTGGCCGTCGGGGGATCGCTCGTCGTCTCGTCGTCCCACCACCAGTGATAGCTGGCGATCGCGACGTTGCTCGCCGACCCCGAGGCGTCGAACGCGCAGGTCACGCCG
>DASQHW010000369.1:0-5109 GCA_035631895.1 Acidimicrobiia bacterium
GGCGGTGCGAAGCACCTCGACGACACTCTCATGCTGCGGAGACGAGCTTTCGTGGTCGTGCAGTTCCTGCTGCAGCGCGTGACCCTCGCGCCCGATGATCGCGGCGTGTTGATCGAGCGCCCACTCGACACGGCGAACGAGGTCGAGGATGTCGTTCACCCGCTGAGGTTGTGGTTGCGCGTACCGGACGAGTGCCGCGCGCAAGCTCCAGTCGCTCGTGCGGCCGCGTTCGGCGAAGTCGACGAGACGGGCGAGCTCCGGCGGCTCGATGTCGGCGGCCATCTCATGCAGCGTAAGGCCGCAACGGTCCGCTACGCCGCCTGACGCACGCGTCCCCGCAGCGCCGCGAAGCACATGGCCATGCTGATCGCTCCGACCACGCCGATGGCGATGAGCGCCTGCGCCAGGTCGCCCCACTTCCAGCTGTCGGCGAGCACCAACGAACGCAGGCCGTCGAGGATGTACGTCACCGGGTTGAACGCCGACACGGTGTGCAACCAACCCGACAGCTGCGAGCGCGGCACGTACGACGACGTCAAGAACAAGAACGGGAAGAACAGCAAGAAGCTCGAGTTCACCGCGGCGGGGTTGCCGGTCTTCAACGCGATCGCGTATCCGAAGCCCGCGAAGGCGAGACTCCAGAGCGCGGCAAGGGCGACGAACATGAGCACGCCGATGGGACCGCCTTGGAACCGCACGCCGAGGATCAGTCCCAGGCCGATGATCGGCAGCGTCAGCGCCGCCGACACCGCCACGTCCGCCGCCATGTGACCCAACAAGATCGCGGTGCGCCGCACCGGCGTCAACAACAACCGGTCGAAATACTTGTTCTGCACGTCGAGCACGATCGCGCCGGCGCGCGACACGCCCGTCACACCGAGCAGCACCGCCGTCGCCATCTGGAATGCGGTGTAGTCGAGCCCGGGCACGGCCTTGGTGAGCCGTTGCAACGTCGCGATGTTCACGATGAAGAAGAACAGCGCGATGAGCACGGGCGGGATCACCACTTCGACGTCACGGGGGACCGCACGCAACGCGCGCCCGGCAATCGAGCGGAGATCCCGAGCGAACTCGGCCGGCTTGGCGCGGGCAACATCGACCAGTGCTGTCTCGCTCACCGTGGTCATTTCGATTCTCCTTCGATGTGGGTGCCGGTCAGGTCGAGGAACACGTCGTCGAGGGTCGGCGTGCGCAGCGTGAGGTCGCGTACACCCGCACCGCACGAGGCCAGCGCGAGTGCGACCGGCGAGATCGTTGCGGAACCGTTGTCCGTCGCGACCACGAGCTCGTTGCCGTGCGCCTCGACGCCGCGTACGCCGTCGACGGTCGCAACAGACGACGCGACGAGAGATGCGTCGCCGTCGACGCGCGCGACGATGACGTCGGTGCCGACGGTGCGCTTCAGGTCTTCGGGTGTTCCCTCGGCGACGATCCGGCCCCGATCGATGATGCCCACGCGGTCGGCCAGCGCGTCGGCTTCCTCCAGATACTGCGTCGTCAGGAAGATCGTCATGCCGAGCTCTTCGTTGAGCCGCCGAACCTCGGACCAGACGCGCAGACGGCTCACCGGGTCGAGGCCGGTCGTCGGCTCGTCGAGGAACAACACGTCGGGGTTGTGCACCAACGCTGCCGCAAGGTCGAGCCGCCGTTGCATGCCTCCCGAGTACGTCTCGATGCGCCGGTCGAGCGCGTCGCCGAGCTCGATGAGCTCCGCGAGCTGCTCGACACGCTGCTTCACCACCGGTGTCGAAAGGCCGTAGAGCGAGCCCTGCAAACGAAGCAGCTCCGCGCCCGTCTGTTTGGGATCCAACGAGACGTCCTGGAGCGCCGCGCCGATGCGCAGACGTACCGATCCCGGGTCCGACGCGACATCGAATCCGGCGACAAATGCGCGTCCTCCGGTGGGCGCAAGCAACGTGCACAACATCCGGACGGTGGTCGACTTGCCGGCGCCGTTCGGTCCGAGGAAGCCGTAGATCTCGCCCTCTTCGATGTCAAGGTCGAGATGTTCGACGGCCGTGTTGCCGTTGAAGGCTCGTTGCAAACCCTCGGCGCGAATGGCCGCGCCGTGCGAACGCGAGTGCATGCGTGTGCTCCTGGTCGAATGTCGCTCATGACGACTCGGGGTGAGCACGGAACTCATCGCGCGCCCGCCGGCATCTGCTGCAATGCCCAGCCGTTGCCGTCGGGATCGCTGAACCAGACGAACGATCCCCACGGGAACTGCTTCACATCGCTCACATCGACACCGCGTGCCAAGAGCTCTCGGCGCGCGGCCTCGACGTCGGTGACGACCATCTGCAGTCCCTCGACCGAGCCCGGCGTCGCGCCCGTGATGCCCTCGCCGATGGCGATCGAGCATGCCGAGCCCGGCGGTGTGAGCTGCACGAACCGGAGATCGTCGCTCACACGGGCATCGACGTCGCAGGCGAAACCCACCGCCTGCGTGTAGAAGGCCTTCGAACGGTCGACGTCCGAGACCGGCACGGCGACCAGCTCCAGCTTGAGATCCATCAGAGCGCTCCTTCCGATCGGGTTTT
This sequence comes from Acidimicrobiia bacterium, assembly GCA_035631895.1. Taxonomy (GTDB): domain Bacteria; phylum Actinomycetota; class Acidimicrobiia; order IMCC26256; family PALSA-610; genus DASQHW01. The sequence goes on from DASQHW010000369.1 coordinate 2,541, forward strand.
CGCCGATCATGAGGCATAAAGTGGTCACCAACTGACCAGGTTCTCTGGCATTCTGGGGACATGCGCGCCGATCGCCTCGTGGCAACCCTGCTGTTCCTGCAAGCGCGGGGCCGCGTCACTGCGGCCGAGGTCGCGGCCGAGCTCGAGGTCTCGGTGAAGACGGCCCGACGTGATCTCGAGGCGCTGTCGATTGCAGGCATTCCTGTGTATTCACAGGCCGGCCGGGGCGGCGGCTCGGCCTTGGTGGGGGGTGCGCGCACCGATCTCAGCGGGCTCACGGCCGCGGAAGCACGCACGCTGTTCCTTGTCGCCGGCCCGTCGTCGGCCATTACCCCCGCAGCGAAGGCCGCGTTGCGAAAGCTCGTGCGCGCGCTGCCCGAAACGTTTCGTGCCGAAGCAGAGAAGGCTGCGTCGGCGATCGTGCTCGATCCTGCACGCTGGGGCGGGAAGGCTCCGTCCACGCCGCCGCACCTCGAGGCGCTGCAGCACGCGGTGATCGAAGGCGTCCAGATTCGTCTCGGCTACACGGACGCGCGCGGTTCGGTGACCGAGCGCATGGTGCATCCGTTGGGACTCGTATCGAAAGGCACGACGTGGTATCTCGTCGGCGACACCGATGCCGGCCGTCGTACGTTCCGTGTGTGGCGCGTGCGCTCCGTCGAGCTCACCGAGGAGCCGGCTGTGCGGCCGCCCGACTTCGACTTGCAACGCGCTTGGAACGAGATCGTCGCGACGCTGGACGAGCGGCGCGGTCTCCGGCACGTGCACGCGTTGGCCGATCCGCAGGCGGTCAAGTGGCTACGCGCCCAGTTCGGCACACGCGTCATATTCGGCGAAGCCGAGCCGGACGGACGCATCGATGTCGACATCGCCTTTCCCGCTACCCACGAAGACCCGGCGCGTGAGCTGGCCGCATATGCCGATTCGCTCGAAGTCCTCGACCCCGAGGTACGCGCACGGATGGCCGAGTTCGGCCGCATGCTCGCCACTCGACACGCCGGCTGAGCGGCATCCCAAGGAATATCGAGTCTCATGACGCGGTACAACGACGCGACATGTCGCAGCTCGAAATCTTCGCCGAGATCGTCTGTCCGTTCACCCACGTGTCGTTGCGTCGCCTGATCGACGCGCGCGACGGGTCCGGAGCAAACGTGCCCGTACGCGTGCGTGCGTGGCCACTCGAGCTCGTCAACAGTCGCCCTCAGGATCCGGACGTTGTCGCGCGCGAGATCGACGCACTACGCGTCGAGATCGCACCCGAGTTGTTCAAGGGCTTCGAACCGTCACGTCTCCCACGCACCTCGATACCGGCATTCGGCCTCGCTGCCGCCGCGTACGAAGGTCACGGCCATGCGAAAGGTGAGGCAGTGAGCCTGGCGCTCCGCGATGCGGTCTTCGAGGACGGCCTCGACGTCGGTGAGCCGGAGGTCATCGCCATGCTCGCCGAGCGGTTCGGCATCGAACCGCCGCCGTCCGGCTATGCCGACCTGTCGGCACGGGCCGACTGGCACCGTGGGATGGAGCGGCACGTGCAAGGGTCGCCGCACTTCTTCCTCGGGAGTCGTGACTGGTTCTGCCCCGGGCTCACCATCCGCCACCAAGGCGGCGACTACGACATCCGTGTCGACGAGACCCGCCGCCGCGAGTTCTACGCCAGCGCGTTCGGTTGATCGTCGGCGTGCCGGCGACTACTCGTCGTCGTCATCCTCGTCGTCGTCGTCCTCGTCGATGAGGTAGTTGTACGCCTTGGCGAGGGTCAACACCTCGTCCACGTCCGCGCTCACCGCGTGATACGCGATGCGCTCGAACAGCGCGTCCCGAACCTCTTCGGCAGTCGCCATGTCGCACCCCCTCGAAGTGCGAGCGACCTTAGATCAGGTGACCGTCGTGGTGACGTTGCTCTGTATGCGTGGCTCGTAGGCGAGTGTCGGCTGGGCGCGACCGCGAAACGCGGGCGTCGGCGCACGGAAAGTTAGGGCGTCGACCGACGCGCCACCATGTGAGACCCGTCACGTCTTCTTCACTCCAGCGAAGTGCACGAAACGGGGATGCGCACGACCGTGACCGAGCCTTCGTGCCCACGTCGTAGGAAGGGCTTTGGCTTCCTCAGCGGAGAGATAGCGCGCGGAGGCAAGGTCTATTCCGGCTCGGGCGAATCCGGGCACCATGACCTCGGCGACGTAGCCGGGCGTCACCACGGGAAGGTCGGCGTAGCGCGACGGCGCGGCCTGCGCCCAGGCCTCGCCGTTCAGCGTCACGTCGACATGGGCACCGGGACGGCCGAGTGCCGCGAGTCCTCGCACCACGTTCTCGCACGCGAGCACGATCCCCTCGAGAAGCCGGCCCCACGGCAGGAGCACGTGCAGCTCGTCGGCGATGCCGAACAGCTCTTCCGGCAGCGCCTCGACCGCGGCACGCACGTACACAACATTGGGCCGGCCGCCCTTCGCGGGCTTGCGCAACGCCTTGTGCGCCATTTCGCCCATTGGTTCATCGAGCGCGTCCAGACCGACGACGAGCCACTGATCGTGCGTCGACGCCAGCGCATATGCATACCGGCCGTCGCCCG
>DASQHW010000370.1:0-2695 GCA_035631895.1 Acidimicrobiia bacterium
GCGATCGACGAGCGCGGGCTCCTCCTGCGCGCACTTGTCCTGCGCCTTCCAGCAACGCGTCCGGAAACGGCACCCCGACGGCGGGTCCACCGGGCTGGGCACGTCGCCGTGCAACATGATCCGCGTGCGTCCACGCTCCAATGCCGGCTCGGGCACGGGCACGGCCGAGAGCAACGCCTGCGTGTAGGGATGTTGCGGCTTCGTGTACACCGTCTCTGCCGGGCCGTGCTCCATGATCTTGCCGAGATACATCACCGCGATCTCGTCGGAGATGTGGCGTACGACTGAAAGATCGTGCGCGATGAAGAGATATGCGAGCTCGAGGCGATCTTGTAGATCCTCGAGCAGATTCACCACGCCGGCCTGGATCGAGACGTCGAGTGCCGACACCGGCTCGTCGAGCACCAACATCGAGGGTTCGAGCGCGATTGCGCGCGCGATCCCGACGCGCTGGCGTTGGCCCCCCGAGAATTCGTGTGGGTACCGATTGCCGTGCTCGGGGTTGAGCCCGACGAGCGCGAGCAGCTCCCGCACCTTGGCGTTGTGATCTCCCGGCACGCTGTGAATCTGCAACGGTTCGCCGATGATCGCACCGACCGGCATGCGCGGGTCGAGCGACGCATACGGATCCTGGAACACGATCTGCATTCGCCTACGAGCGCGACGCAGGTCGCGCTTCGAGAGCTTCAGGACGTCGACGCCCTCGAACTCGACCGAACCGGACGTGGGCTCGAGGAGGCGCAGAACGCACCTGCCGACGGTCGACTTTCCCGAGCCCGACTCGCCGACCAGCCCGAGCGTGCGGCCGGGCCGTAGGTCGAACGACACGCCCGAGACGGCCTGGACGACGACTCCTCCCCGCCCCCCACGGACGGGAAAGTTCTTCACGAGGTCCCGGACGACGAGTGCCGAACCGGTCGTCACCGCCGTCACGATGCCGGGCTCCGATCGCGGTCGCTCGCGGCCAGTTCCTCGGCAAAATGGCACGCCGACTTCTGATCGGGCGATCCGATCGGACGCAACGGTGGCTGCTCCTCGCTGCATACGGGCCGAGCGAGCGGACAACGCGGGTGAAACGCGCAGCCACTGGGCGGAAACAACATCGACGGCGGCGACCCGACGATCGGCGTGAGACGCTTTGCGCCACCTTCGCTCAACGCGGGCAATGATGCCAGCAGGCCCTTCGTGTATGGGTGGCGACAACGGTGAAATACGTCATCGACGTCGCCCAGTTCTGCGACTCGACCCGCGTACATCACCTGCACGCGGTCAGCGACGCGCGCGATGACGCCCAAGTCGTGCGTGATGAAGACGACTGCCGTGCGGGTGCGTTCCTGAATGGTGTTGATCAACTCGAGAATCTGCGCCTGGATCGTCACGTCGAGCGCAGTCGTCGGCTCGTCCGCGATCAGTACATCGGGATCGTTGGCAATCATCATCGCGATCATCGCCCGCTGTCGCATCCCACCGGAGAACTCGTGCGGGTACTGGCCGACCCGAACGCCGGGCTGCGGAATTCCTACCGCATCGAGGAGTTCCACCGCGCGCATCACGGCTTCCTTGTCCGAGATGTCGTCGTGATGAACCTTCAACGCCTCGATGATCTGCGTACCGACGCGTTGTACCGGGTTCAACGCGGTCAGGGGATCCTGGAAGATCATCGCGATCTTCGCCCCGCGAATACGCCGAAGCTCTCTCGGCTTCCGGCCAATGAGCTCCTCGCCGCGGAACTTCACCGAGCCCGTGACCAGTGCCGTTCGTGGGAGCAGTCCCAGCACGGCCAGCATCGTGACCGACTTCCCCGAGCCCGACTCGCCGACGATGCCCAGCACCTCACCGGCATCGAGGTCGACATCCACGCCGCGCACTGCGTACACGGGGCCGTCCTCGGTCTTGAAGGTGACGTGCAGGTCGCGGATTTCCAACACGGTCTCGCCGGCGGCCGGCGGTGCTTCGTCGGGTACCTGGCCGGGCAGCAGGTCGAGGTCTGAGGCGTCCATCAGACGGAGAGCTGCTTCGGATCCAGCGCGTCGCGTAGACCGTCGCCGATGAAGTTGACACACAGAACCGTGAGGACGATCGCCGTGCCCGCCGGCCAAGCGAGGTAGGCCGCGAAGTTCAGCGAGCTCTGTGCGTTACTGAGCAAGTTGCCCCACGTCGGCGTGAACACCGCCTGCACCCCGTAGCCGAGGAACGACAGTGCGGCCTCGGTCAGGATTGCGGCTGCAACCGACAGCGTCGCGTTGATGATGATCTGTCCGGTGCAGTTGGGCACGAGATGCCGGAACATGATCCGCGCGTCGGAAGCGCCGGAAGCACGCGCGGCTTCGACGAACTCCTTCTCCTTGAGCGACAGCACGAGCCCACGAACGACGCGCGCAACGGGCATCCAGAAGAACGCCGTGATGATCGTGATGACCGAGCGAATGCTGTGCGGCTGCCCCATGATCGTCTGCGCCCAGTGTTGGGTGCTCGGAAGCTCGCTCGCGATGATCGCGCTCACCAGGAACGGGATGGCGAGGAACAGGTCGGTGACCCGCATGAGGATGTTGTCAAGGAGCCGACCGTAGTAGCCCGCGACAACGCCGACCACGGTTCCGATCGCGGTCGAGATCAACGCGACCGCGATGCCGACCTCGAGAGAGATGCGGCCGCCGTACAGCACGGCCGACCACATGTCGACTGCCTTGTCGTT
>DASQHW010000371.1:0-5130 GCA_035631895.1 Acidimicrobiia bacterium
GCGCGCGTCCCGTAGCGGGACTCGATGCGCGCGATGGCGTCCGCCAATGCCGTAGCTCCCACGAGTTGCTCCCCTTGTGGCGCCAGACGTTGTTAGAACGTTTGTTCTAGAACGTAGTGAGGCGCCCGGAGCCTGTCAAGATGCCGAAAAACCCAGGGATTTCGCCTATTTCCGAGGCCGGCGACCGCCGGCCGATGAGCTCATCAGGCCCGGTTGACGTCCACCTGATCGAGCGCGAGAACACCGCCCGATGCCCACTCCCCGGTCGCCAGCTGCTCGTCGACGACCTCCGGCGTCCAGTTACCGAGGAGGAAGACGCGCACGTGGCGATCGACCGTGGTGCGCACCGTCTGACCGGCCGCGCTCGTCGTGACCTCCGTGCCCTTCACGTGAACGGTCGCGAGCCCGGACCAGATGCCGTCGATCGTCTCGAACTGATCGATGGATGCGGTGACGCCCTCGAAGAACCGCGTCGTCGTCTGCTGCCGGTCGATCGCGAGGACGCGCGTGGCTCGCTCGCGTTGGTACGCACTTGTCTCGTTCCCCCACGACCACGTCGCGGGGGCGTTGGGCGACCAGCTCTCCGCGGCGAGATATGGCGTGACCGCGTCGCGCACACCGATCCGCACCTGCTCGAGCGGCAGCGGACCGAAACCGTTGAACCAGCGGTCGTGCTCGAAGTCCCACCCATCCGTCACCATGAGACGGTCGCCGGTGAGCCGGAGCTTTCCGATCTCGTGTTGGTCGGGTGCGGTCCCGCCCACCGCGCGGTCGGCGATCCCGACGGTCACCTCCACGTACGCGTGCGTCCCCCACGGCTTTTGGACGTGATGGTCGACGGTGAGCGACTCGAGCTCGAAATGTCGCCTGACGCCGGGGGTCGCGGATTCCTTCAGCGCCGCGGACACGGCAGTGAGGAACGGACCGGTGATGGGCAGCGCGGGCGAACGGCCTTCGCGATAGTCGTCAATGTTCGCGAGGTATCGCTCGACGGCAAAGTGCGCCGCGTTCAGGACGGTCTCGTCGACGACGGCGAGCCTCAGACGCAGCGTCGTCATGATCGGGAACACGCCAGCGCTCACCGTCACCGCGGGATATAGACGACGATCGGCGATCAAGTCTTGCGGGATGAAGGCAGACGGAGACGCCGCGGTCGCAACGGGCGTCTGCGTCGCCGACGCGGCGGTCTGCGAGACGCTCGCGATCGGCGTAGCCGTCTGCACGGCCGAGGGCGTGCACGACATCACGAGCAGGAGCGACGCGAGGGCCACGTGTCGCATGGCCCGACTCTAGCCCGAGCCGGCCGCCATGCGGGGACTCTGCTCCGCGACCGCGCCGCGCAGCGCGGGCACGCGCAGCCCCGCGTACAGCGCGATGCAGACCACGATTGTCCCGCCGATCTCGAACGCGACATTGATCCCGGCGAAGGTGCCGATCGCGCCGAGGAGCATCTGCCCGAGCGGCATGAAGCCGATGAACACCATCGTCTGCACGCTCATGACGCGCCCGCGGAGGTGATCGGGCGAGCGCGTCTGCATGAGCGTGTTCGCCATCCCCATGAACACCATCACCGCGAAGCTCGTGAGCGCGACGAAGACCATCGCGCCGACCAGCGAGCGCTGGGTACCCATGAACACGAGGAGCAGACCGTGGGTGAACGACGCGCCGACGAGCAGCGCACCGCGGCGCTCCCACCCGCCGAGTGACGCCGTGACAAGCGCGCCCATGAGCGCGCCGGTCCCGGACGCGGCGAGCAGGAACGAGAGCTGAACCGCGTCGGCGCCGAGGAACTGCGCCTCGGCGGGCATGAGCTGGATGTACGGACGCGTGAGGAACGCGGTCGCGGCCGCGAGCAGCACGACCCAGCGCAGGACCGGCTCGCGCCGGACGTAGCCGACGCCCTCGCGTATCGACTCGAGCATCGTGCGCCGCGGACCGCGCTCGATGACCGGCTGCGGCTTGATGACGAGGAGCGCGAACACGACCGCGAAGTACGAGATCGAGTTCGCGAGCATGAGCCCGCCCACGCCGAACGGCACGATGAGCACGCCGCCGATGAGCGGGCCGACCAGCGTCGCGCCGTTGAACGCCGCTGAGTTCAGGCCGATCGCGCTCATGAGCTGCCGCTCGGGCACGAGCCGCGGGACCATCGCCTGGCGGGTCGGCGCGTCGAACGAGAAGATGATCGAGTTCATCGCGGACATCATCACGATCTCGACGATGTTGATGTTGTTCGTGATGGTGAGCGCAGCGAGGACCGCCGCGGTGATCGCCGCGCCGGTCTGGGTCACGATGAGCAGGCGCCGCCGGTCGACGCGATCGGCGACCACGCCGCCGAACAAGCCGAGCGTGAGCCCGGGGATCGCGCGCGCCAGGCCGACGAGACCGAGGTAGAGCGGACCGAGCTGCGGCGTGCCGTCGCGGATCGCGAGCTGCACGACGAGCCAGCCGAGGCCGTACTGCTGCATCCAGGTGCCGACGTTCGACACGACGAGGCCGATCCAGAACAGCCGGAAGTCGCGGAACTCGAGTGCGGCGAAGGTCGAGGTGCGCCCGGGATCGGCGGCCGCGGCCTCATCGAGGGCGGCGTTCTCCAGCTGCTGCGGGACCTTCTCGGGGACGCTCACGGGCTGCGCACCAAGTTTCTACCTAACGGCAGAACTGGTGCGCAGTCCCGTGACTCATGTCACTGAACGACGAGATCGACGTACGCGCCGGCGTCCTCGAGCCAGGTCACGCCCTCGATGAGCGGGCGGATGTACAGCCGGTACGTGCCGGGCGTCGAGGGCGCGGTGAGGTTGACGACGAACCAGGCCTGCTGGCCTGGCGCGACGTACGTGGTGGTCTGTTGCGCCGGGCGGTTCGCCGCGACCCATGACGATGAGACGAGCGCGCTCGGTGCGTCCTGTGGATGGTTCGTGCCGAGGCGCGCCGCGTCCCAACCGGCCTGCCCGGTGTTCGTGAACGCGATGACGAACTGCGCGGTGCCGCCCGGTGACGCGCTGGGGAACGCGGACTGCGCGTAGAAGGCGGCGTGATACGTCGGGCTCACCGCGATGACCGGTGCCGCCGGTGCCGGCGCGGGGGCCGCCGCGGCGAAGCTCTGATCGGCGACGGCGCCGAAGTCGATGACCCACGCGCACGGGAACGCGCCCCAGCACGCCACGCCAAACCCGGCGGCGTGATAGGCGGGGTCGTTGAGGACGGCGAGGTGTGTAGGTGAGTTCAGCCAGAGGGTCATCGCGCCCGAGGCCGTGGTCGACCCCCACGCGATGATCTCACCGATCTGATACAGGTTGACGGGGTAGCCCGCGTCTGCGAGGCGCTGCACGGGACCGCGACCGTCGCTCGAATAGTGCGGCGGGTTCGGAACGCCATGGTTGGCCATGTCCTCGGCCATGAACTGAGCGGCCGCTTGCAACGTCGGGCTCGCGGCGACCGCGGGAAGGCCGTGCGAGGTGCGATACGAGTTCACGGCCTGCGCGATCGAGTCCTGGTTCGTGGTCGCGTTCGCGCTGTGGCTCTGTGCCAGGAGGGCGGCGAACAGAGCGACGATGAGCATGCCCGCACGGCATACGCGCATAAGGGACCCTTCCTCCGCGATTTGATGCGCCCTGTGACACGGGCGTGACGGTCACTACACAAACGTGTAACGACGCCTCGTGTTAGCAGGGGAAGGGCACGCTCGACCGTCCTGCGAGAGTGCATGGGAGTCGAACCCACCACGGAACGCGACGCGTCCCGTCAACGGTTTTGAAGACCGAGGACATCACCGGATGCCTCGCACTCTCGAGGTCGCGCGCGACGATGCTAAGCGCGCTCGGTCGTGACCAGTGCCGACAGCAGCAGACCGGTGAGCCCGCCCACCGCGATGAGCCCGCACCAGAACGTCGCCGTCCACCACGTCGGCCCCATCGCGAGGATCGCGACCGCGTAGACCGCGAACGCGAGCCCGGGCAACGCGACCGCGAAGATGCGTGTGCCGTTCGGGTTCGCCCGCGAGGGCCGCAGCCACAGCGCGAGCCCTGCCGCGATCGCACCGCCGGCGACCGACACGATGAGGAACGCGGGCACCGCCTCGGGGTGCAGCGGGCCGTTCACCAGCGTCATCACGGCCATGTTGCCGCCGACGACGAGCGCGATCCACACCGGTGAGACGTTGCCCGAACGCGTCGTCAGCAGCATGAAACCGACGAGCAGCGCCGCGTACGCGGTGAAGGCGAACAACGCCTCGCCCTGGAGGAGCTGACCGATGTCGTGCGACGCGGGCGGCACGCCCGCGCCGAACACGCGCGCAAAGGGGTTCGCGTAGTCGACGATGACCGTCACGATGGACAAGCCGTAGAGCGTGCTGAGCGCCGCCGGCAGTCCGAACGAGCGGCGGCGCCACGCGACACGCGCCGGTCCGGTGACGACGAGCAGGATCGCGCCGGCGATGATCAAGTGCGACGGGCTCACCGCAGCGTCGATGTCGAACTCGATCCCGAAGACCGTGTGCCAGATCGCGTCGGCCACGCCGCCGAGCGCGCCGATGCCGAACCCGATGAGCGAGAGGTCGTAGCCCGCCGCCAGGGCAGCGTTCCGCTGGTACCGCAGGACGAAAAGGAACGCACCGCACGCGAGCAGACCGGAATAGAGGACACCATGCCACGGGGTCCAGAACGAGTCCGGCAGGTGCGAGATGTGCGCCCAGGCGTCGCTGAAGACGCCGGTCATGAGCCAGCCCGCGAGCACGACGAACACGCGGTCGACCGACCTGTCGCTGAGTGCCGGAAAGGCGCGTGCGCGCGTGGCCGCGAGGTCCGACGAGCTCACGGGCGAACGATACGGCGCGGACGTCCGCGTGGATCAGGTCAGGTTGCACGTTCTCCTGGACGCGATGTCCCCGCGTCATCCGCGAGCGGCCGGATCGCGTAGCCACAGCGACACCACCAACAGGGAGGGCACTGTGCGCATCACGACTTCGCTCGCATTCGCCGCAGCGCTCGTCATCACGGCGTGCGGCGGCGCCAGCTCAACGGCGCCGTCGGTGGCACCGACCGTGGCGGCGACGCCGACGCCGACGCCCGAGCCGACCGTCGCCACCGCCGACACGCCGCTCGGCAAGATCCTCATCGCGGCCTCGAACAA
>DASQHW010000372.1:0-6129 GCA_035631895.1 Acidimicrobiia bacterium
ATGTGATCGACTCAGCATCGAGGGTGAGATAGAACCCTGCACCGAGGCGACCCTACCGGTGCGGCTTGCGGCGGACGGAGCCCTCCTCCATCCTTGTCCCTTCATGCCCCACACCGAGTCCGCCCTCTCGCGCCCTCTTCGGGTCGCATTCCTCGTCTATCGCGGCAATCCGCACTGCGGGGGCCAAGGCGTCTACAGCCGCCACCTCACCCGCGAGCTGGCGGAGATGGGGCACGAGGTCACGATGTTCGCCGGGCAGCCCTGGCCGGTCGCCGATCACCCGGTGACGCTCGAGAAGGTGCCGAGTCTCGACCTGTATCGGCGGGAGAACCCGTTTCGCGTTCCGTGGCCGCACGAATTCAGAACCGTCGAGGATGTCCAGGAGTTCGCCATCATGGGCGGCGCGGGGTTCCCCGAGCCCTACGCGTTCAGCCGCCGGGTCTACAAGCAGCTCCGCCACCGCCGGCACGAGTTCGACCTCGTGCACGACAACCAATGCCTCGGGCGCGGGCTCTTGAGCTTCGTGCGCGACGGCTGGCCATTCGTGCACACACTGCACCACCCGATCACGGTCGACCGCGACCTGGAGCTGGCGCACGCCACGTCGCTCCACCGGCGCCTCACGCTGCGACGTTGGTACGGCTTCCTGGGAATGCAGATGCACGTCGCCCGGAGGCTCCCGCGTCACCTCACGGTGTCGGAGAACTCCAAGAAGGACATCGTCGCGCAGATGCGCGTACACCCCGACACGCTGCACATCGTGCCGGTCGGCGTCGACCAACAGCAGTTCCGGCCGCTCCCCCACATCGCGCGCGTGCCGGGCAGGTTGATGACGACCGCGAGCGCGGACGTCCCGCTCAAGGGGTTGTCCTACCTGATCGAGGCGCTCGCGAAGGTACGCACCGAGCGCGAGGACGCGCACCTGGTCGTGATCGGGCGACCGCGTCTCAAGTCGCAGGTGCCGGCGCAGATCGAGCGCCTCGGCCTGCAGGGCGCGATCGAGTTCGTGAGCGGCGTGAGCAACGAACGGATCGTCGAGCTGTACGCGGAAGCCGAGATCGCCGTCGTGCCATCGCTCTACGAAGGCTTCTCGCTTCCCGCCATCGAGGCGATGGCGTGCGCGGTACCGCTGATCACGACGACGGGAGGCGCGCTGCCGGAGGTCGTCGGTCCGAACGGCGAATCGGCGGTGACCGTCGAGCCCGCCGATCCGGGAGCGCTCGCGCAGCAGATCGTCACGGTGCTGAGCAACGACGAGTTGCGCGCCGGGTTGGGAGCCCGGGGCCGCGCACGCGTGCTCGACCGGTTCACATGGCGGCGTACCGCGGAAGGCACTGCCGAGCACTACTACCTCGAGCTGGAAGCCCACGAGAGGCGGAGAAGGAGCCGGAGCGACCGCGGGTGTTGACCGTTGACTTCGAGCGGCTCGGTTTGCTGCAAGGCGAGCGCCTGCTCGATCTCGGCGCGGGGGGAGGGCGGCACGCGTTCGCGGCGATGCGCCGTGGCGCGCGGGTGACCGCGCTCGACTACTCCGCCGCCGACCTGAAGGATGCCGTCGCCGTCGCCGGCGCGATGCTCGACGCCGCCGAGGTGACCGTCGAGCAGTGGGCCGGGGCCGTCAACGGTGACGCGCTCGACCTGCCGTTCCCGGCGGCCACCTTCGACCGCGTGATCGTGTCCGAGGTGCTCGAACACATCTGGGACGACGAACGCGCGCTCACCGAGATCGCCCGCGTGCTTCGGCCGGGTGGGCGCATCGCGGCAACCGTCCCGACGCGCTGGCCCGAGCGGGTGGCGTGGGCGCTGAACTGGCGCTACCACGACACGCCCGGGGGCCACGTCCGCATCTACCGCCAGCACGAGCTCGAGCTGAAGCTCGAGCGGGCCGGCTTCTTCCTGCGCGGCTCGCACCACGCGCACGCCTTCCATGCTCCGTACTGGTGGCTGAAGTGTGCGTACGGCCTCGAGAACACCGACGCGGCGCCGGTGCGGCGTTACCACGACTTCTTGTGCATGTTGATCGAACGAAACCCGCGCTGGGCGCAACTCGGCGAACGCGCCCTCAACCCCGTGCTCGGCAAGAGCGTGGTGCTGTACGGCGAGAAGGTCCCAACGTCGATGTCGAGATGGGGAAAGCGAAGCCTTGACCATTAGCCGCGACCAGCTTCCCGAGGTCGAGGGTGTCCTCACCCGCGACCAAGTCGCCCAGACCGTCGACGCGATCGCCGGCGTGCAGCTTCCCGACGGCAACATCCCGTGGGTGCCGGGCGGGCACACCGACCCCTGGAACCTTGTCGAGGCCGCGATGGCGCTCGACGTGGGTGGCCGGTACGCCGAGGCGGAACGCGCGTATGCGTGGCTGACCGGCCGTCAACACACCGCCGGCTGCTGGCACGCGTACTACGCGGGCAACGAGGTGAAGGAGCACACGCTCGACACCAACGTCACCTGCTACGTCGCGAACGGCGTCTGGCACCACTATCTCTGCACGCGTGACGCCGGCTTCCTCGAGAGCATGTTCCCCGTCGTGGAGCGCGCGATCGACTTCGCGCTCGACCACCAGCACCCGACCGGCGAGATCGAATGGGACGCGGACCCCGCGCGGGTCGATGGCAAAGGTGCGCTGCTGACCGGCTCGTCGAGCATCTACTCGTCGTTGCGTTGCGCGATCGCGGCCGCAGAACGCCTCGGCCGTGAGCGACCCGACTGGGAGATGTCGCTCGGCTCGCTGGCGATTGCGATCGCGCACCGGCCCGAACGCTTCCTCGAGAAGCAGCGCTGGGCGATGGACTGGTACTACCCGATCCTGGGTGGCGTCCTGCGCGGTCACGCGGCGCACGCGCGCATCGCCTCGAAGTGGCACACGTTCGTCGCACCGACGAGGGGTGTCCGCTGCGTGTCCGATCAGCCGTGGATCACCGCGGCCGAGACGTGCGAGCTCGTGATGACGCTCGACGCCATCGGGCTGGACGACCGTGCACGAACGCTGTTCGAGTGGGTGCAGTTCCTCCGCCACGACGACGGGTCCTACTGGACCGGCATGAACTTCGCGGGCGAGCGCTTCACCGAGGCGGGCGTCCACTTCACCGCCGAGCAACCGACGTGGAACAGCGCAGCGGTGGTCCTCGCGGCCAACGCGCTGGGCGGACGCGGCCCAACTTCCGGGTTGTTCCGCGGCGAGGGCCTGCCCGCGGGGCTCACCGCGGACGAGCTCATCGAAGCGGGCGCCGCGATCGAGGCCGAGAGGGCCGCGCGCGAGCAACGCTGACCCGAGCATGCGCGCCGTCGCGCCTGCGCCGTCGTAAATTTCCGGCGATGCGGGTGTGGAGGCGGGGACGAGCAAACGACGAGGCGCCGGCATTGTCGGGCTCGCACACGTGGCCGGAGCCCTCGGCGGAGGATGCCTGGGCGCCCCCGCCGATGTGGTCACAGGCCTGGCCTGCACCGGCCGCCCCCGTCGCATCGCCTGCACCCCTCGTACAGCCGCCGGCGGCGGAAACGGCACCCGAGCAGGCACCGGCCCTCCCGCGCACACCGGACACCGGCCCGCCGCCAGCTCCTCCGGTCGTCGACGTGTCCCTTGAGCTCGTCAAGATCCTTGGCGCGGTCACGACCATGTGCGACCGGGTGATCGAGTTCGTCGATGCCGACCGTGCCGAACGGCTGCGGATGATCGAGGTGCTCGCCCAGCTGTCCCGTGCTGCAACCGCGCCCGAGCCGTCCCGGCCGTTCGGAAATGGCGAGCGAGTGGTTGGGGGCTCGATGGTGCCCGGGCCGGATCCGACCATCGACCTGCGCCGGCCGGAGACCCCGGTCGAGGTTCGTTGCCGCTTCGGCGACCGCTGGGTCGACGGCTTCGAGATCTTCGAGGTCCTGCAAACCGATCCCGACGTGCGCTACCGGCTGCGGCGCCGGGTCGACGGCGTCGTGCTCCCGGAGCTCTTCGGCGCGGCCGATATCCGTCACATCGAGACCTTCGAGGAGCTCACTCCCTCATCGCTGCACGATCGCCACTGGTCCGCGCTGTAGCACCCGCAGGGAGCCCGTGGCCGACACCGGCGTGAATCCTTCGCCGACCGCGCGCCGCCATACGTGGAACGGGGCCTGGCCACCCTGGAGCGGATCTTCGAAAACGTCGTGGATCGCGAGGATGCCTCCCGCCACGAGATGCGGTGACCAGTGTTCGTAGTCCGCCATCGCAACGTCTTCGGCATGGCCGCCGTCGATGAAGAGGAACCCGAGCGGTGTGCGCCATGCCCGCGCGACAGGGACCGACTGACCGACGATCGCGACCACGACATCCTCGAGACCGGCCTCTTCGATCGTGCGCCTGAAGAACGGAAGTGTGTCCATACGGCCGGTGCGAGCATCCACGACGTCCGCGTCGTGATGCTCCCATCCCGCCTGGTTCTCCTCCGAGCCGCGATGGTGGTCGACGGTGAACACCACGGTGCCGGCGGCCCGCGCCGCAGCACCGAGGAAGACCGCGGACTTGCCGCAATACGTGCCGATCTCGAGGAGCGGTCCGCGCGCGCCCGCGTCGCGTGCCGCGTCGTGCAACGCCAGGCCCTCCTCGTCGGGCATGAAGCCCTTCGCGGCGCGGGCCACCGCCAACAGCTGCGCGTCCATCACGACCGCGGAGACTAGGGCCGTGCTGCTCGTCATCTTGCACCGCCTGGTCGGACCGCGGCTGCCCGCCGAACCGCGGCAACCAGCGCCCGCTGCTCCGAACGCGTCGTGACCTTCATGCGGTCGAACGCCTCTCCGTCGAGCCGCACGTCGGCATAGACATCGTCGCCGTCCACGTGGAAGTGCAGAAATGCCTTCGAGCGACGGTAGAAGACGCCGATCTTCCGCTCCACCAAGCCGTCGATCGCGCGGAGGTCTCGGAGCAACGGATCGATGCGGTCGAGCTCCCCGTCGCGAGGATGGCGCAACGCGTCAGATCCTCGGGTCTTCGACCCACCGCCCGAAGACATCCGCGAGCGCATCGACGACCTCGCCGAGTGTTGCGTACGCGTGCACCGCCTCCAGCAGGGCCGGCATGACGTTCGTGTCCGGCTCGGCCGCGGCGGCACGGACCCGCGCCAGCGCGGCCTCGACATTGGAGCCGTTCCGCTCGTGTTTCACCTTCTCGAGCCGGCGCCGCTGTTCGTCTTCGACCTCGGGACCGATGCGCAACGTCGGCGGCGGAGGCTCGTCGTTGCCCTCCAGGAACGCGTTCACACCGACGATCACGTCGCGTCCGGCGTTCAGCTTCCGTTCGAGCTCGTAGGCGGAGTCGGCGATCTCGCCCTGATACCAACCTTCCTCGCACCCGTGGATCGCGCCGTCGAGCATCGAACCGTCACCGCGTCGTTCGATCTCCGCGAAGATCTCCTCGGCGCGCCGTTCCAGCTCGTCGGTCAGTGCTTCCACGTACCACGAACCGCCGAGGGGATCGGCCACGTTCGTGACGCGAGTCTCGTATGCGATCACCTGTTGTGTCCGTAGCGCGATCCGCGCCGCCTTGTCCGTGGGCAGCGCGAGCGTCTCGTCCATGGAGTTCGTGTGCAGGCTCTGGGTGCCGCCGAGCACGCCGGCCATCGCCTCGATCGCCGTGCGCACAATGTTCACTTCAGGTTGCTGCGCCGTGAGCGAGACCCCTGCGGTCTGCGTGTGAAAGCGCATTTGGAGCGATCGTTCGCTCTGCGCGCCGTAGCGGTCTTTCATCCAGCGAGCCCAGAGACGCCGCGCCGCCCGGTACTTGGCGATCTCCTCGAAGAAGTCGATGTGCGCGTTGAAGAAGAACGACAGGCGAGGCGCGAACGCGTCGACGGGAAGGCCGGCGCGCTGCCCCAGCTCCACGTAGGCGAATCCGTTCGCGACCGTGAATGCGAGCTCCTGCGCCGCCGTCGACCCGGCTTCGCGTATGTGGTAGCCGGAGATCGAGATCGGATGCCATTTCGGCAGCTCGGCGGTGCAGAAGGTGATCGTGTCGCGCACCAACCGCATCGACGGCCGCGGCGGGAAGATGAACTCCTTCTGCGCCTGGTACTCCTTGAGGATGTCGTTCTGGAGGGTGCCGCCGAGTCGCGCGCGTGGGACACCATTGCCCTCGGCGTTCGCGACGAACATCGCGAAGATCAC
>DASQHW010000373.1:0-2315 GCA_035631895.1 Acidimicrobiia bacterium
CGTCACCGATGTCGATGACACACCGCGGTGTGAGGCTCACACCCGACCAGCTCGGTCGGCGGCTCTCAGTGATGGCGCTCGCGCGCGAGGTCGGCCGGATACGCGCGGCAGGGACGCCGGTCCTGACCTTCCAGCCGACCGGCAAGGTGCTCGACGTGATGGGTTGGAACGCGATGGACGCCTCGCGGCGAGCCGACGTCGCGCGTGAGGCGCACGCATCCGCGACGCGCAGACTCGAGCGCTCCGACGCACGCGAACGGGTCGCGCTGCTCGATTGAGCGTGGCGTCACTCCGCGCTAGTGCGCGAGGACCTGCACGGTCCTTCCGCACAGCATCGCGACGGTGCGCACGGTCCCGGGCGCGTTCAGCTGCACCGACCAGCGCAGCGATCCCGCCCGGGCGAACGGCGCCACACTTGCGGTATAGAGGCTGACGCCCGATGGTGCCGTCACGGTGCCGGCTGCGCGAACGAGTGCAACGCGTGCGTCGCCGCCGCCGTCGATGCTCAACAGCGCAGTGACCGCCGGCCGAACTGCAGATGTGGGCGTCGCGACGGCGACCGCGAACGTGTTGGGGCCTCGTGTGCACGCCGCAGCCAGCCGCGCGGCACCCGACGACGCGAACGACGTCGACGTGGCGGGCGCGAATGGAAAGGTCGATGGTGGCGACGAGCGCGACTGGCTCTTGCCGGACAGGAATGCACCCAGGACGGTGGCCAACGCGAGCGCGGCCGCACCGATCAGCGCGACCAGGCTCATCAGCCGGCGTCTCCGCGCCGGATTGGGCGCCCGCCGGCGATTCATCGACGTCGGGGTTGGCGGCGTCGGCGCACGCGACGGCGCAGCGGGCGGTGACGCCGAAGCAGGCGGCGGCGACGGCGACGGCGCAGGAACCGAAGCCGCCACCGGCCGCGGCGCGACCGGAGGCGCGGCCTGTCGCGGTGCCCCGGAGCCGAGCCGTACGACGCTCGTGGCGGGCGCCCTGGAGCTCGACACGATGCACTCCGGCGGCATCCCAAGTTGTGCAACGCGCCTGCGTGCGTAGGCGAACCACTCGTCGAGTGTGATCACCCCGTCGCCGTCGAGATCCGCGCTCCCGGTGACGATCCCGTCCGCGAGTGGTCGCGCGATCCCACCGGCCAGCCCCATGCTCCTCGCGTCCGACACCAGCACACCGACTGCGAGACCGGCAAAGGACTGTTCGAGCGCGCCCAGGTGGTCGCGTCCCGATCCGAACCGATCGTCGTCGCCGAAGGCGCAATCGAAGATCACGACGATCGGCTGTCGCGAGCCGCGTATCGCGTCCCGCACCGCATCGATGGGCACGGCGGTCAACGGCGTCGGTGCCTCGTCGGGATCGGAAGAGAAGAACAGGCGTCCGCCGTGACGCACGACATCACCGCAGAAGGCCACCAGTGTCAGCGCATCCGCGGGCCCGGATGCGGTGGGAAGTGCGTGGAGGATGACCGCGCCGGGCGCGTCGAGCAGCGGGACGAGCGCGACCGGAGCGTCGGCCGATGCACTGATGGCCGCGAGCAGTGCACGCGCCTCGGGTGCCGCCGACCCGGCCGCGACGACGATTGCAGTGGTGATCATGTCCGGCACTGCTCACCCCGTCGTCGAGAAGGTTCCGTCGCCCCGGCTACGTCGATCGTGCAACGTCAGCCGCTAGCCGACTTCTCCTCGGCGAGCTTCAAGAGCTCGGTCATGCCGGCTTCGACACCACCGCACAGCGTCGCGATGTCGGCCGCCGTGTCGTAGTCACCCGTCACCCCGTAGTTGAGCATGCCGTTGTAAGAGAAGATGGCAACACCGACGCGAACCTGGCTCGCGAGCGGCACGAACGGGAACGCCTCGAGCATCGGTCTCCCGCACGCGTACAGCTGCATCTGTGGTCCCGGCACGTTCGTGGTCACGGTGTTGACGTTGCGCTGTGGAAGACGCATGGCAACGCGCGTGCCGAGCGCGAGCAGCAACGACGGCGCGAAGCCCGAAAGCGAGGTGAGCACCTCACCTGCGACGGCCTGCTTCGACTCCTTGAGGCCGTCCATCTGCGCACGGATCGCCGCCAGACGCTCCGCGGGGTCCGCAAGGCCGACCGGCAGCTCCGCGATCATCGCCGACACACGGTTGTTGTACGTCCCGCGCTCACCCGGAGTACGCACCGACACCGGCACCAAGGTCCGCACAACGCGGCCCCCGACGCTTTCGTCACGCGACAAGAGCAGATCTCGAAAGCCACGCGTCAGCACCGTCAGCACGACGTCGTTGACCGTGCCACCGAGCCCGCGCCGCACGGTCTTCACGTCGGCGAGC
>DASQHW010000374.1:0-2346 GCA_035631895.1 Acidimicrobiia bacterium
CCGGGATCACGATCTCGGCGGTCGAGACCCGCGTGCGCGGCGTCCCGATCGTTGCGGCGGGCACGGTTGCGCGTCGCGGCGTGGTGTCGATCCGGGTGTCGGGTCGTAGCACGCTCATCCTCGCGACCCCGGGCGCGGCCAACACGTGCGTGTTCGCCCGTGACGAGCCGACGAGATCCGACATCGCGTTCGCCGTCACGCGCGGCAAGCCGTGCGCTGCCACGAGGCCCCCGCGCTCGGGATGGGATGCATGAAGTCGTGTCCGCGATGCGCCACTGTCGCGGCCGGCGCGTCGATGAAGTGCCGGAGTTGCGGCGCGCTGCTCGTCGCTCCCCCCGTTTCCCTCCCGGCCCAGGCCACGGCCACGGCCCCTGCCTCCGAGGACCGATTCTTCGCGCCCGCGACGGTCACCGCGGTCGTCACACCGCCGCGTCAGCCACGCACGGAGAAACTGGTCGCGAAACGCGGCGCGCCGGCCGTGCCTGTCCTCGTGGTAATGCTGCTCGTCGCGTGCGCGGCCGTCACGTACGCGGCCGTCCGTTCCGGATCCGGTGGCGCACCGAAGGCCCCGGTCGTGCTGCCGCCGGTCGACGAGTCCGGCCTCCCGAACCTCGCGGATGCAGTACGCATACAGGCCGAGTCGGCACGCCAGCGCGCCTTCGCCGTCATTGCGCAGGCGGCGGGCGGCACGAGCGGTGCGCCGCTCGACGCGCAATCGCTGCGGGACCAGGACCCGACGCTTCAATGGGTGACGGGCGACCAGTCGTCCACCGGACCGGGCGAGGTGTCGTTCGCGCAGTCGTCGGACGGCGTCACGATCGCGGTCAGCGCGAAGAGCCGGGAGGTGTGCGCGTTCGGCCGATGGTCGCCGGGGGCGGCGAATCGCTTCGTCACGATGGGCAACGTCAGCACGTGCCGCGCCACCGACGCCCCGGCCGCGGGCTGGACCGAGCGCAGCCCCACGGACCCGGGATCGCGCTACGCACCACCCGACGGGTACTGACGGGCCCGCGAGCGAGAGGTCCCGGCCGGCGGCGACACCCGTAACATCGGCACCGATGCCACTTCCCGAGCACGGGCTGCACGACGACGAGATTCTCGCGGCACTGCAGCACAAGCGTGCGCGCGACGCACGCTGGCAGGACGGTCGCACGTTCGGCCTGGTGTTCGACGGCGGCCCGGATGTGCGTCACATCGCAGAGACGGTCGCAACGATGTTCCTGCACGAGAACGCGCTGAACACCGCTGCGTTCCCGAGCCTCGCCGAGATCCAGTCGGAGGTCGTCGCCGCCTGCGCGCATCTGTTCCACGGAGGGCCCGAGACTGCGGGCTTCATGACCTCGGGTGGCACGGAGAGCATTCTCATGGCCGTGAAGGCGGCACGAGAGCGGGCGCGTCACGAACGCGGGATCACCGCGCCGGAGATGGTCGTCGCCGAGAGTGCGCACGCGGCTTTTCACAAGGCTGCGCACGACTTCGGCCTCGGGGTGCACACGGTGCCCGTGCGTGCGGACTTCCGTGCCGACGTCGACGCCATGGCCGCTCGCGTCAACGAGCGCACGGCCCTCGTCGTCGGCTCGGCACCCCAGTACCCGCAAGGGGTCATCGACGACATTCCCGCACTCGCGGACCTCGCGGCCGCCATCGGCGCCTCGATGCACGTCGATGCGTGCATGGGCGGCTTCGTGCTCCCGTTCATGGAGCGCAACGGCGAGCAGGTGCCGCCGTGGGACTTCCGCGTCCCGGGCGTGACGACACTCTCGGCGGACGTGCACAAGCTCGGCTATGCGCCGAAGGGCGCGTCGGTGATCCTGCACCGCACGAAGGAGCTGCGCCGCTACCAGACCTTCGTGTTCGACGGTTGGCTCGGCGGGATGTACGCGTCCCCGAACATGCAGGGCACGCGGCCCGGCCTGCCGATGGCGACCGCGTGGGCGGTCATGCACAAGCTCGGCATCGAGGGGTACTGCGGGCTCACCGCGACGGTGATCGACGCCGCCCGTCGCATCACCGCAGGTGTGCGGGACGTGCCGGGAATCCGCGTGCTCGGCGAACCCGAAGCGCATCTGCTTGCGATCGCCGGTGACGGCACGGACGTGTTCGCCGTCGGCGATGCGATGCGCACGCGCGGTTGGTACCTCGACCGCCAGGGGCCACCTGACTCGCTCCACATGACCGTGAGCGCAGGGAACGCGCCCGTCGTCGAGGAGTTCCTTCTCGACCTGCGGGCGAGCGTCGCGGAGGTCGGTGTGCTGGAGACCGGTGACCGCACTACCAATTACGCCACGTTGGAGTGACGCTACGCGTTGACCTGCTGCAGCCGGTCGGCGGCCTCGATGTACTCCT
>DASQHW010000375.1:0-1535 GCA_035631895.1 Acidimicrobiia bacterium
CCTGCACGACACGATGACGCAGACCGCGGAGGCGGCGGCAATCGCCGATGCGTACACGACCTTGTCGGACACTGGCCGCCGAAAGTTCCTGGAACTGCTCGCGTGCGAGTTCTGGACCGATCCCGCCGCGGTCGACGCTGCGATCGCCGAGGTGCGTGTGGCGGCAGACCGGCGCGCGGCGGAGCGATATCTCCGGAACGCGCTCGCTCCGCGGGCCGCGGTGCTGCTCCGTCTGGTCACCGCCCTGGAGGGGGGCGTGAAATTCCTCGTCGACCTGCGCGCCGATGTCTCGCGACTCGCGAACGGCGACGACGCGCTGCTCGATCTCGACCGCGAGCTCAAGGCGCACATCGCGACACTGTTCGACGTCGGTCTTCTCACGTTGCGACGCATCACGTGGGATGCGCCCGCCGCGTTGCTCGAGAAGCTCATCGCGTACGAGGCTGTGCACGCGATCAGCTCGTGGGCCGATCTGAAGAACCGGCTCGACTCCGACCGCCGTTGCTACGCGTTCTTCCATCCCGCGATGCCGAACGAGCCACTCGTGTTCGTGGAGGTTGCCCTCACCTCGGAGATCGCAACGTCGCTGGCACCGCTCCTCGACACCCGCGCCCCCGAGCTCGACGCCGATCGCGCCGAGACGGCCGTCTTCTACTCGATCTCGAACTGCCAGCCGGGGCTTGCCGGTGTGAACCTGGGGACTGCGCTCATCAAACAGGTCGTCGAGGCCTTGCGGCTCGACCTGCCGGGGGTGCACCGGTTCGTCACGCTGTCGCCCATCCCCGGCTTCCGAGCATGGCTGGAACACCAACTCGGCGACACCGGCGGCACACTCACCGAACGAGAGCGCGAGCTGCTCCCGGCCGAGCCGCGCCGGGTGCTCGCCCGCCTCGGCGACGTCGAATGGGAACACGACGAAGCGATCCGGCCCGCATTGCTCGCCTTGTGCGCTCGGTATCTCACGACCACCCGCGAGGGACGGGCGCTCGATCCGGTGGCGAACTTCCATCTCGCGAACGGCGCGGCCGTGGAGCGGATCAACTGGATGGCGGATCCGTCACCGGTCGGACGATCGCGCGCGTTCGGCTTGATGGCGAACTATCTGTACGACGACGACCGGATACCCGAGCGGGCCGAGGCGTACGTAGTGCGTGGCCACGTGCCGACGTCGGCAGGCGTCCGCGACCTCATCGCCGGTTAGACCCCGTGCCTGCGGCAGTCCGGTTGGACGATCTCATGCCACCATGGATTCGGGCATTCGACGGTTTCACCGCCGGTGCGGAAGGGAACCAGCGCATGGTCGTCGGTGCGTGAGGAGGTGCCATGGAGCCAATCGACGTATTGACCGTCGCGGGGGTTGCAGTCGGCGCGTGGGCGCTGGGGAGAGCGAGCACCGAACGGGGCGAGGGACCGGGCGAGCGAATCGCCGGCGCGGGTGCGCAGGCGTCGCGCCGTGTGGCGTTCGGGCTCGCGACGGTCGGCACTCGTGCGCTGCTGCTGTCCGCCGCGGCCCTGTCGGCTACGGGCGCGGTCGT
>DASQHW010000376.1:0-2068 GCA_035631895.1 Acidimicrobiia bacterium
TGGCCGGCTTCGCCGCAGTGTCGCACTGTTACCGGCGGCCGACATACGAGGACTGGCCGTACAGCGTGTTCACGATGATCCACGGCCGTAGCGCGCGGGACTGCGAGGCGACGGTCGAAGCGATCCGGGACGAAACAGGGATCGACGAGTACTGCTTGCTCTGGTCGATCAAGGAGTACAAGAAGGTGCGCCTCCAGTACTTCACGCCCGAGTGGGCGGCCTGGAGCGCCGAGCACGTGCGGCAGTGAACCCGGCCGGGCTCAAGCCCTGGCGCGTCGTCTGACCCACCACAGCGCGAGCGCGCCGCCGGCCGTGACCGCGGCGCCTGCCCCGCCCATCCACGGCACCACACTGGGTCCTTCCAGGGGGGTCGCGAGGAGGATCGCTTCGTCGTTCGAGTGCTGTGGCTTCCAGCCCGCGGCCTTCAGCCGGTCGTTGCCGACGACCCACGGGTGCACCAGATAGGGCAGCACCGAAGCGGGCGCGTCGCCGAGACCCGTCGACCACGCGACGGAGAGGACTCGCTCGGCCAACTCGTACGACAGCGCCGGAGCACGGCGTCCGGGCAGCAGTGACGCCACCTCCTCCGCCGTGAGCCATCCGTCTGCCGCGACGTTGAACGCGCCGTCGAGGTCCTTGTCGGTGGCGATCTCGAGCGCCGCAGCCGCGTCGTCGACGTGCACGACCTGCACCGGACGCGCCGCCCCACGGACGCGTACGGGCGCGCGGCCAATCGCGACGGCCGCGAACAAGGAGTGCGCACCGACGCCGACGACGGGCGCGATGCGCAGCCGCGTTCCCACGCGGCCGTGCTGCGCCTGTGCCCAGACCGCGAGCAGACGCTCGCATTCCGCGTCGACGATCGCCGGCAGGAAGTGCGGACTCGGACGCAGCGCGGTGTCCTCGGTGATCGGCACCGGATTGTTCGGCCACGCGCCGTACACCGACGCGCTCGACGGCCGGATGATCTTGCGCACCCCGACCGCGCCGGCCGCATCGAGCAGCCGACGGGTGCCGTCGACGTTCACCCGCCTGAACAACGTGTCGTCGGGCGACGGGCCCGGCACCGCGGCAAGGTGCACGATCGCGCTCACGCCGCGTAGATATGGCGTGAGCTCGGCGCCGAGCACGTCGGTTCGGTGGAACTCGAGCTTGCGCGCACGGCGGGCGGGATCGCGCACGTCCAGGCCGACGACACGATCGACGCGGGGGCTCGCGTCCAGCAGCGGGAGCAGCCGCTGTCCGAGAAAGCCGGAGACGCCCGTGACCGCAATCACCCGCTCCCCGCCGTCGTTGACGTCGACCATGCTCCATAGACTGGCCCAGTGAGCGACGTTCCCCAAATGGGACCAGGCTCCAACAACCCGTTCGGCTTCGATTTGTCGGAGCTCATCCGGATGTTGCAGTCGCCAGGCCCTGTCAACATGGAGATCGCTCGCAGAACCGCGCACGAGAGCGCGACCCACGATCCCGAGACCGGACAGGACAAGCCCGAGCAGACGATGTCGCCCGCGGCGATCGCGGCGTTCGACGACGTCGTGCGTGCCGCCCAATTGTCGGTCGCCGAGGCGACAGGCATCTCTGCGGCCCTCACGGTCCCGGCGCGCGCGGTTGACCGCAAGGCTTGGGCGGACGCGACGTTGCAGGGGCTCGAACCCGTCCTCGCCTCGCTCGCGAGCGCCCTCGGCCGTGGGCAGCAGCAAGCGGGACCGGAAGGCACCGACCCGGCGTCCGTGTCGCCCGAGGCGTTCCTCGGCATGCTGATGCAGCAGCTCGTGCCGTTGCTCCTCGGTGCGTGGTCGGGATCGATGATCGGGGCCCTGTCGCACCATGCGCTCGGTCAGTACGACCTCCCGCTGCCGCTGACGGGCGAGCCTGCGATGCTGTTCGTCCTACACAATGTCGAAGCATTCGGACGCGAGTGGTCGTTGCCGAACGACGAGCTCCGGTATGCCCTCGCGTTGCGAGAGGTGGTGCACGGCGCGCAGCGCGCGATTCCATGGGTCAGGGAGCGGTTGGTGCGCCTGGCATCGAGCTATGTGAACGCGTACGAAGTGCGGACGGATGC